>DYOP01000155.1 GCA_020720425.1 Bdellovibrio sp.
TTCTTCTCCCCTCTTCCTGAAAAAACTTATTTTTCAAGACCTGACCCTTTTCCTCGACCCTTTTCCGGTTCTTTTCCGGTTTTCCCAAAAGGCCCTATTTGTAGCATTTTCACGAGGCCGCTGACACCCCCGACTCGTCTTCTTGGCTTTCAAGATTTAATACCAGTCTTTTAAGACCGGTATTAAATCTTGACACAGCAACCTGTGCGGTATATATAGTGTCTATGGGGCTGGTATTAAAATAAAACTAAAGGGAGAAAAAAATGGAATACTATCCTGGCAAATTTTCTGATCTTGCATGTCTCACGCTCGGTAAAGATTTATGGAACTTCCTAAATCAACAAGACAACATTATTAGGATGGAAACAGCCATAGACTTAGGTAAACCAGCGGTGGAAGCTGTTGCAAGAAAATTAGTTGAGAAATTTGGTGATGATGTTCGCGTGGATCGTGTCAAACAATTGATTGGACACATGGTGAGACAAATTATGGAAAGTCGAGGATTTCAATTGGATGCTCAGAACGTGAAAGTATTACAAGATAGGCGACTATTTAAAAAAGCATCTCGTTATGTAGACGGCGCTGCCAAAACGACCAAGATAGGATATGTGAATAAAAACAATCAAAAAAATCATGGTCATTGTGGGGACGCAGGAACCGACCACAACTCCCGTGCTTATGAGCTCGAATGCCTTGAATGCCAGCATAGATATTGGGCCAATGGCACTGATATCTTTCAGCGTAAATGCCCGAATTGTCAAGGAGGGGCTTTGGGCATTTTAATATAAGTTAAGACGAACTTACTTCTCTACCACATACAATATTAGATATCAAAGGATAGGTAAAAATGAGGCTACACAAAATTAGTGATTGGAATATCTGGTACGGTATGTTTGGTAAATCAGACTATGCCAACCAGATGAGTAACTTCATGGCGTTTCGAGGTATAGTTTATCTTTCTATTGTTTTGCCTTTTCAGCTATTTGTGGTTTTGCCATTTAAAATATTTTTATTGATAGCTGGCTACGTATCAAGAGATATAAAACAAAAAAAAATTGAAGAAATTAAGGAGTCGAACCGTAGCGCAAATATTTACAATGAAATTATTAGCCTTGTTCCAAGAGTTGAAGCTCAGTCCAACAAGTCTTTGAGAAAAAAATATGCAAATAAAACCATTGAGCTGCTTAACGCATTGGAGAATATGGGCAGAAGCCACCTTTTTAGTAATTTTGAAGAGTTGAGATGGCAGATGAAAATTGTGCTAAAAACAGCTGATGCTTTTGATTACCTAAACAAGGCTGACAAACAGAATTTTTTTAATAAGAAAAAAATTGAAATAAATTATTTATTTGAAGCTTTGTACTCTTTAAAGAAAGAGAAGGTCACGATTAAAGAGTTCAACTCTTTACAAGCAAAAAGCGAAATAACAGGTCAAACATGGACCGTTGATTATATAAAAAGAAGATTACTTTCTGCAGGTTACACTCCTACGAAATAAGGACGGGAGGGGGCATGTTATAGAAATATAAGCGGCGAGTATTTAGAGGAAAAGGGGACAGATTTACTTGTTGGACTTTTTGAAAATAAACAATTAGTTCATTTTATTGAGAGGTTAAGTGACGGAATAAAGAAAGTCAAACAAAAAACAGGCCAACATATTACCCAAACCTTGAGTCCCGGTTGATGGGTTGAATTCAGGATGTGGATTCTGGTCAGGGGTTGATTTTTGTCCGCAGTGGCAAGGGCGTTCTCGTAATCCCTTGATGATAAACAGCTTTTATTGTTGAACCTTGCCCTTGCCATGTCCGGCGGCGCCCAGCAGGGCCGGGTCTTTGCGGGTGATCAG
>DYOP01000074.1:0-2133 GCA_020720425.1 Bdellovibrio sp.
GTTACTATCTGCATTTTTAAAAATGGTTGGATCTCTCGATAAAGCCCTATCTAATCCATAGGCCATATTATATAGATCTGTAAAATGCGCACTCCATTGAAAATAGTCACTTATCCCCTGCCGCTCAAGCGAGTAAGTATAAGAGTGAGCCGTTTCGAGTTGATCAATATCAATAACAAATCCATAGTGGTTTGTGCCATGCTGACTTTCAAATAAGGTTAAGGGAGATCGGTATCCTAATCCATAACCTGCGCGAGAAATCCAATTTAAATTATGCTGATGCTTTATAAAAAGTCTGGGCGCCAGTAACGTTTTTTGAATTTGATTTTTTAAATAAATCCATTTTGTATCAACTTGGTCAACTCTTGCGGATAATGATATTTGAGTGTTTTCGGAGTACTGAAATTGATCTTCTATAAAAAACGCCAAACTTTGATAAGTAAAATCATCTTCTGCAAGCTTTAAATCTTGATAAAGTATCTCAGAGCTAGAATCCATTTTTTGATTTTTATAATCTAATCCAACTTTTAAAATTTGTTCATAATTTACTAAAAATTGATAATTTATTTGGCCAACTTGTAAATGATCATCCGATAAATAATCATAGCCATGAGAGTAAATCGCTTTTTGTTTTTGAAGCGCCAGTCCGTAATTAATATTTAATTTTTGCTCATCGCCCAAATTTGTTTGGCTTTTCAAAGCCAACTCATAACGGCTGACTGATATATTATCTGTTATTTTATCCTGAATTCCGATAAAAGGGTTTCTCACATCAAACCCAATAAAATCATAATATTTAGCCAATTCTTGTGGGGGGCGAATAATCAAACTCTCACTCAAAACTCCGCCTACTGTCTTTAAATCGGCATAGCTTAACCGAATATCTAAATTCGATTTTTCAAAAATATTGATTTCTGATTTTGCCGTCACATTGGTATTTTTTTGACGAGGGACTTCGGCAATATTATTACTATCTTTGTCTAAAGGCAGAACGCTACCAAAATCTGCGGCGATCAGCCAACCCCATTTATCGTTAGCCCTTTGAGAGATCAAAAATTTATAATACTCTTGGTTATTATCAGTTAGCTGAATTTGAGCTATATTTTGATTTTGCCTAATTTTTTTTGTTTTAATATCAATAACCCCGCCGATGGCTTCGGGGTAACTTAAGCTAGCCCCTGCTCCGCGGTATACATCAATAGCTTCGACAGCAGTTACCGGAACAGCTTCAACCCCATAAAAGCTTGAAACAGTCGAGTGTAAGGGCAGTCCGTCAATTAACAACGTGGTGTGCTCACCTTTTAATCCATTGATGGTCACTCTTTTAGCCCCACAAAAAGCACACGAAGTTTGAGTATCAACCCCTTTTTGATTATCAATCATTTGAGCAAAGCTGGCCTGAGGTTGATTTAGAATTTCATTTTCAATAATTTTATCGTAAGAAATAAGATGATCTTGCTTTTTATTTTTAACTTCCAAAAGAGGTAAGGCAGACTGCCCCCCTTCAATTAACTCGTTATTTGGATTAATTAACTTGCTATTTGAATTAACTAAATCGCTATTTGATTGAGCCTCAATGCTTACATTTAAAACAATAGCTAAAATTAAATAAAAATTAATGATGCTCATGAACTTTTAAATGTTCACATCTAAAATTATGAAAATGGTTAACATGCCACCATTTAAGATTAAATGATTGGGTTTGAGTCATATCTAAGCTTCCTTGCGATATAAAAACAGCCATCGCATCCTTTTGGTTGTCTCCCAGCCCTGTTAGAAGATCATTTCTATTAGGCATGGCCTTGAGCACAAAAGGTAAATGTGACTCGGTTCCATGACCGTAGCTGGTGACTACTTTAACCCAAAAACTCTCGCGCGAAGGGGGTGCCGAGGGATCGGCCTGTGTGTTACCAATATCAAGCACAAACAAATAGCAATCTTGCTTTGTTATCGAATCTGCACCCTCTAAAATTAAAAGGGCATCTTCGGGAAACCCCTCATGAGAGTGCTCTTGCCCTCGGGCCACTAATGTTGCCATGGCCAGAGTAACTAAAACGGAAGCTCGAAAAAGCTGTACTAAATTTTTAATAATAAATGGTTTCATATATCTCCTTTTTTAATAGCTTTAAATAA
>DYOP01000074.1:2233-5410 GCA_020720425.1 Bdellovibrio sp.
TTTAGGAATATTCTAAATGCAACGATGTTGTATTAAGTGATATCCCATAAGGGGTCAACACAAAAACTTGAGGACCTTTTTTAACTAAATATGACAAAATATCCCAAAAGTTTTGTTTATCACAAATTACGGTAGCAGAGCGTAATGAGATCTGATTGCACTCAATGCAACTTCTCTATTTAATAATCTAAAATAGGAGACAGCAAATATGAAAATTGGTATTCCTTGCGAATTAGATCCTAACGAAAAACGAGTGGCCTTAACTCCTAAAACCACAAAACGCTTTATACAGTTGGGTTACGAAGTTTGTGTGCAGTCAGGTGCGGGTTTAAAATCTGATATTTCTGACCAGCTCTACCAAGAAGCCGGAGCCCAGATTGTTTTTTCTAGAAAAGAACTTTTTGAAGCTTCTGATATTATTTTAAAAGTGCTCCCCCCCCAGCCACAAGAAGTGATCGATTACTTACCTAAACACTTTGGAGCGAGTTATTTTTTTGCAAGCGAAAATCAAAGTCTTTTACAAGATTTAGCCAAAACAGGTTGCTCTTATCTGGCTATGGATAGCATTCCTCGTATATCGAGAGCCCAAAAAATGGATGTCCTTTCTTCGATGGCCAACATTTCGGGTTACCGAGCCGTTATTGAGGGTGCAGGGTATTTTGGTCGATTTTTAAATGGCCAAATCACCGCTGCCGGAAAAGTAGAACCAGCCAAGGTATTAGTCATAGGCGCTGGTGTTGCAGGGCTTGCCGCCATTGGCACAGCTAAAAACTTAGGAGCCATTGTTAGGGCTTTTGATACTCGAAAAGTAGTGGCTGAACAAATTCAAAGTATGGGCGCTCAATTTTTAACTGTTGAAATCGAAGAAGATGGTAACACAAGCTCAGGTTACTCAAAAGAAATGAGCCCCGCATTTATTGCTGCTGAAATGGCACTTTTTAAAAAACAAGCTCAAGAAGTCGATATCGTTATCTGCACAGCTCTTATCCCAGGCCGACCAGCTCCTAAATTATGGCTTAAAGAAGCCGTAGATGTTATGAAATCAGGATCTGTTATTGTTGATCTTGCTTACTCGAGAGGTGGTAACTGCGAGCTAACTGAGCCCGGAAAAGTGATTCAAACTTCAAATGGGGTAACCATTGTAGGCCTTATTGATCAAATGCCCCAACAGGCCAGTCAACTTTACAGCTCTAATTTGACGCATCTTATGGATGACATGCAAAAAGGTGGCAATGGCTTTAACATTAATCTTGAAGACGATGTTATCAAAGGCTCATTACTCATTGAAAAGGGGCAAATAAGATGGCCCCTACCTCAAATTTCGGTTACCTCAAACAAACCCCAAACAAGCCCTAGCCCAACCTCTGACAAAAAAACAAATTCTCACCAAAAAATAGAAACCCCAAAATCATTTTGGCAACAAACAGGGCTGCCGGCTTTAATTTTATTTGCAATCCTTGCCCTTGTTGGTTACTCAGCCCCCGATAAATTTATGAGCCATTTTACCGTTTTTATTTTGGCTATTTTTATTGGATGGCAACTGGTTTGGAATGTTTCACATTCACTCCACACCCCCTTAATGAGTGTTACTAATGCCATTTCTGGCATTATCATTATTGGTGGGCTTTTAAATATGACTTCTGAGCTTAACCTTCAATCAGCCTTAGCCTTTGTTGCCATACTGGTCGCTGCAATCAATATCGTGGGCGGATTTGTGGTGACTCACAGAATGCTTAAAATGTTTCAAAAAAAATAAAAGGAGCCCTTTATGAGTTCAGGATTATTAACTGCCGCTTATCTGACATCTATCGTATTTTTTATAAAAAGCTTAGGAGGGCTATCCAAACAGCAAACGGCCCAACAAGGTAACTTTTATGGCATCATGGGCATGTCATTAGCTATTATTGCAACCCTACTTAGCTCTCAAATAGAAGGGCTTGAATGGATTTTAATAGCCTTTATTGTGGCAACAGGGATTGGTTCTTATTTAGCAATTAAAGTAGAAATGACTCAAATGCCTCAGCTGGTCGCTCTTTTACATTCTTTTGTTGGGCTTGCCGCTGTCCTTGTCGGATATGGTAGCTATTTTCATGGGGCCCAGATGATTGAACCCAGTGAACTCAGTATTCACTTAATTGAAATTTATATTGGCGTTTTTGTTGGAGCGGTTACTTTTACTGGCTCTATAATCGCATTTGCCAAACTTCAAGGGCTGCTTTCTGGCTCGCCACTTGTTTACCCAGGCCGACATTTAGTAAATATTTTAATTGTTGCGGTTAGCATTTATCTTGGATTTTTATTTGTTAATAGCTCACTCATGGCTGATTTTTCAAAAGGAACTGAGTTTTTAATTATAATGACAGTTCTTTCGTCTATTTTAGGCGCTGTTTTAGTTATGGCTATCGGAGGAGCCGATATGCCCGTTGTTGTCTCTATGCTTAACAGTTACTCGGGTTGGGCCGCTGCGGCCGCAGGCTTTATGCTTTCTAATGATTTATTAATAGTAACAGGAGCCTTGGTTGGATCTTCTGGCGCCATTTTAAGCTATATTATGTGCGAAGCTATGAATCGCTCATTTTTTAGTGTTATCTTTGGGGGCTTTGGTCAGGGTAACACATCATCGGCCGCTTCTCAAACGCAAGAGCCACAGGGACCTGTGACCGAAATTAAAGCTGATGAATTAGCCGAACTCTTAGGCCAATCAAAAAGTTTAATCATTGTACCTGGGTACGGTATGGCTGTAGCCAAAGCTCAATATCCCATTTTTGAGCTAACTCGTAAACTTCAAGAAAAAGGGGTCACGGTACGTTTTGCCATTCATCCTGTAGCAGGACGTCTTCCGGGACATATGAATGTGCTTTTAGCCGAAGCCAATGTCCCCTATGATATCGTGCTTGAAATGGATGAAATTAATCCGGATTTACCACAAACCGATGTCGTACTGATCGTAGGCGCTAATGATATTGTTAATCCTGGGGCACAAGATGATCCCTCTTCTCCTATTTATGGCATGCCCGTCATTGAGGTGTGGAAAGCTCAAACGGTTGTGGTCATCAAAAGATCTATGGCCTCGGGCTATGCGGGAGTTGAAAATCCTTTATTTTTTAAAGAAAACTCGAGAATGCTTTTTGGAGATGCCAAAAAAGTGGTTGATCAACTAATCAGCAAAATGGATGC
>DYOP01000074.1:5510-10370 GCA_020720425.1 Bdellovibrio sp.
CCTGATATCCAGCCCTGATATCCAAGCTTGAAATCAATGGGTGAGGCTAAAGTAACATTCATTTTGTGACTTGCTCTGATATAAGTTCTAAGATATCCCTAAATAAAGCTTTTTTAGGCTACTTGCAAGAAAAGTTAAAAATAAGGGTTTAAAATGAAGGTGATTGATCATATTTTATCGGCTGATAAAACATTATTTAGTTTTGAAATAGTCCCTCCACCAAGAGGGCGAACACTTAAAGACATTATTGATATCGTCCAAAAATTAAGCCCCTATAGTCCTTCTTGGATTGATGTTACCAGTCACGCCAGCTCAATCAGTTACCAAACCTTAAGTAATGGCGAAATTAAACAAAAAACTCAAAAAAAAAGGCCTGGCACTTTAGGTATTTGCGGAGTTATTCAAAATCGATTTCAAATTGATACGGTAGCTCACTTGTTATGTATGGGCTTTACAAAGCAAGAAACCGAAGACGCCCTTATCGAGTTAAACTATTTAGGTCTTGAAAATGTCCTTGCCCTTAGAGGAGACAGACCTAATTTTGATAAACCCAAAACGCCAGATCAACAAACCAACACTTTTGCTGTTGATTTGGTAACCCAAATTAAAAATATAAATCAGGGCCACTACCTTGACCCTCTTGAAAACGCTCAAAAGCTTGATTTTTGCATTGGGGTTGCGGGCTATCCCGAAAAACACTTTGAATCCCCCTCTCTTAAATCTGATTTATTTTACTTAAAACAAAAAATTGACCAGGGCGCCCAATATATTGTTACTCAAATGTTTTTTGATAACCAAAAATACTTTGACTACGTTAAGCTTTGTCAAAGCCAAGGGATCACAGTCCCAATTATTCCGGGGCTTAAAATAATAAAAAATAAACAGCAATTATCTAGCTTACCAAAGTCCTTTCATTTAAGTTTGCCAGATTCACTGGTAGAGCAAATTAATTTAGCCTCGCCTGACGAAGTTCAAAATATAGGACTTAACTGGGCTAAAATCCAAGTCCAAGAGCTTATTAAAAACAAAGTTCCCAGTATTCACTTTTATGTACTTAATGATGTCGATTTAGTAACCAAAGTCATAAGTGAATTTCAATAATTTCACAATAAGGTATTCATGCTCAAAAAATCATCTCTTCTTTTAGAACTTGAAAGTATACTTAAAGCTCGCATTTTATTTTTAGATGGGGCTATGGGCACCATGATCCAACTCGAAAAACTAAGTGAGTCTGATTTTAGAGCTGATCGTTTTAAAAACCATGCTAAAGATCTTAAAGGTAACAATGATTTACTTGTCCTAACCCGCCCCGATGTTATTTATAAAATTCATAGCTCCTATTTAGAGGCGGGAGCTGATATTATCGAAACAAATACCTTTAACTCAACCTCAATTGCCCAAGCCGATTATCAATTAAGTCATCTTGTTTATGAAATTAATTTTCAGGCAGCTCAACTGGCCAAAAAAGCCTCTCTGGATTTTTATCATAAAACCCAAAAAAAAACTTATGTTGCCGGGGCCATGGGCCCAACCAATCGCTCGGCCACCATGAGTCCGGATGTTAATAATCCAAGCTTCAGAAATATTGACTTTGATGAACTTAAATTAGCCTATAAAGAGCAAGCCCAAGCCCTGCTTGATGGGGGGGCTGATATCCTGTTACCTGAAACCACTTTTGATACTTTAAACCTAAAGGCTTGTCTTTTTGCGATTTTCGAAATTCAAGAACAGCGCCAAGAAAAAATCCCCCTTATGATTTCAGTAACGATCACGGATCTTTCGGGTCGAACCTTAAGCGGACAAACGATTCAGGCCTTTTGGAATTCGATAGCTCATGCCCAGCCCCTCAGCGTTGGGATTAACTGCGCTCTTGGCGCAAAAGAGCTAATCCCTTTTGTAAATGAACTATCTCTAACCTCTGATACCTTTATTAGCTGTTACCCAAATGCAGGGCTTCCCAACCCTCTGGCTCCAACAGGATACGACGAAACACCTCACTCATTAGCTAATCATCTCGAAGTCATGGCTCAAAGCGGATCTCTTAATATCGTAGGTGGCTGCTGTGGCACTACCCCCGAACATATTAAAGAAATGGTTGAACGTTTAAAAAACTATCAACCTCATTCGCCTAAAGAAAAGCCTAAAGGTCTTTACTTGTCGGGGCTTGAGCCCTATCAGGTCATCCCCTCAGAAAATAAAACATTTACCCTTATTGGAGAAAGAACAAATGTTACCGGCTCACCTAAATTTGCAAAACTTATTAAGCAAGGTCAACTGAGCGAAGCTTTAGATATTGCAAGAAATCAGGTTCAAAGTGGAGCCAATATCATTGATATTAATTTTGACGAGGGCCTTATTGATAGCCCTAAATTAATGGGACAGTTTTTAAATTTAATTGCCGCCGAACCCGATATTAGTAAAATCCCTATCATGATTGATTCAAGCCGCTGGGAAGTTTTAGAAGTCGGTCTTAAACGAATTCAAGGTAAAGGTGTGGTTAATTCGATCTCATTAAAAGAAGGTGAAGCCGAGTTTTTAAGACAAGCTCAACTGATAAAAAAATATGGGGCTGCCGTTGTGGTTATGGCCTTTGATGAAAAAGGTCAGGCCACTCATAAGGAGCAAAAAGTAAATATCGCAAAACGGGCCTATCAGCTTTTAGTTGAGAAAGTTGGCTTTAACCCCTCTGATATTATTTTTGATACAAATATTTTAACAGTTGCTACCGGAATTGAAGAACATAGTACCTACGCCCTTGAGTTTATAAATGCCGTCAATCAAATTAAAACCGATTTGCCTTTGGTTTGGACAAGTGGCGGCATATCTAATCTCTCATTTAGTTTTCGTGGTAACAATAAAGTGCGAGAAGCTATGCATAGCATTTTTTTGTATCACGCCATTCAAAAAGGCTTAGATATGGGGATTGTTAATCCTGCTTTGCTTGAGGTTTACGAAGAGATCCCCCTTGAATTAAAAAACAAAGTAGAAGCCGTTTTATTTAATACCCACCCCGAAGCTACGGATGAGTTAATTCAATACGCCGAAGATCTTAAAATTCAAGATCATATACCTGAAAGTAATAGTAACACTTTAAATAACGACCCTAGCAACACCACCCTACGCCCTCTATCCGCCACTTCTTCGAATAAATCAAAAAGCCAAATGGCGGCTGAGCAAAACGCTTGGCGAAGTGGGACTTTAGATCAGCGAATAGCTCACGCCTTAGTTAAGGGCGTTGACCAGTTTATTGATACCGATACCAAAGAAGCTTTAGAACTTTTAGGATCTCCACTTAAAGTTATTGAAGGCCCTCTTATGAATGCCATGAAAGTGGTGGGCGAACTTTTTGGAAGTGGAAAAATGTTTTTACCCCAAGTGGTAAAAAGCGCTCGGGTTATGAAAAAATCTGTGGCCTATCTTGAGCCCTTTATGGAAAAAGAAATGCAAAACCAACCTCACCTTTCGCAAGGGGTATTTTTAATTGCTACCGTAAAAGGCGATGTTCATGATATCGGAAAAAATATTGTTTCAGTCGTTTTAGCTTGCAATGGCTACAAGGTCATTGATTTAGGGGTTATGGTTCCGGTTTCTGAAATTATTCATGTTATTGAAACTCAAAAAATTGATCTGATTGGCCTAAGCGGCCTTATCACTCCTTCGCTCGAAGAAATGGCCTTTAATTTAAAAGAATTTGAAAAACTAAACCTAAAAACTCCTGTTTTAATAGGAGGGGCCACGACAAGCCCCCTTCATACCGCAGTTAAACTCGCTCCCCACTATCAAGGTCCCACGGTGCAAGTGGGTGATGCCTCATTAGTTATCGAAGTGGCTACCCATCTTTTATCTCAAGATTTAAAAACTCAGTATGTTACTAACCTAGCAGAAAAACAAAAAGTTCTAAGAGACGATTTTAACTCAAAGCAATCTGAAGGGTCAAAAAACATAACTCTTCAAGAAGCGCGAGAATATGCCTTTATGACGGACTGGCAATCCTATAAAATTGCTGAACCTAACTTTGTTGGCGCATGGAATATCGAAGTTTCAGTTGATCAACTTACTGACTATATCGATTGGTCACCTTTATTTTGGGCCTGGGAGTTAAAAGGTAACTACCCCTCCATTTTAAAATCTCCGAAATGGGGAGATCAAGCCAGTCAACTGTTTAATGACGCCCAAGAGCTTTTAAACAAAATGATAACTCAAAAAATTATAAAGCCAAAAATTAGGTTAGGTGTTTTTTACGCCAAAAAAACTGACCATGAAACGGTTACCCTTTACAGTGATAAAAAAGAAAATCAAAAACTAAATGAGTTTAGCTTTGAAAGACAGCTTCGAAAAAAACAACCTAATGAAAAAAATATTTACTATAGTCTGGCTGACTTTATTGCCCCTAAAGAGTTACCAATAAATGACTATCTTGGGTTATTTATTGTAACAGCGGGCCATGGGGCTGACCTCATGGCAAAAGAGTTTGAGAAAAATCATGATGACTATTCTGCAATTATGGCCAAAGCCATTGCTGATCGTATCGCTGAAGCCTTGGCCGAGTATGCTCATAAAATCATTCGCAATCATTTTGGCTTTGGGCAAAATGAAAATCTAACAACGCAAGATTTGATTGACGAAAAATATCGCGGTATAAGACCAGCCCCAGGTTACCCGGCTTGCCCCAATCACGATCAAAAAAGTAAAATCTGGAAACTTCTTGAAGGAGAAAACTCAACCGGCGTAACCCTAACCGAGACTTTTGCTATGAACCCAGCCCCCAGTGTTTGTGGCTATTATTTTTTTCACCCCGACTCAAAATATTTTAAAGCTTAACTCAGCTCTTTAATAATGAAGGCTTTGCTAAATCATATT
>DYOP01000156.1 GCA_020720425.1 Bdellovibrio sp.
ACAACAACTTCAAAATTTGGCTAAACTCAATCAAAAAGAATCAGAAGAACACCAAAAAAACAGTGTTAGAGATTTTTTGCATAAGTCATTTGATTATGTTGTAAATACAAAAGGCAGAATAGACCTTGCTATATTTAAAAACTCAATCGTAGAGGTCATCATCGAAGCTAAAAGCTTGGATAACAAATCAGAAATGATAAGCGCAAATGAGCTTAATCGCAAAGCATTTGCCGAAGCGATTAAATACTTTTTTGATGAGCGAAAAAATAGCAACAACAGTCTCAAGCATATCATTATCCTTACGGCATTTGAATGGTTTGTATTTGATGCAAAAGATTTTGAAAAACTGTTTTGGCAAGATAAAGATTTTAGAAAAATACATGATGATTATACCAATCCAAATAGCCTATTATCCAAAACAGGCGATGTCTATAATGAGATAGGCAAACTTGTCGCGAGTAAAAAATCCACAACAAATTTATTTGACGACTTAGTCATAGAGTGCGCATACTTTAATCTTAAAAATGACAACAAAGAAAAAGATTTGGTTGCTATTTACAAACTCTTAAGCCCCGATAGCCTGCTAAAAGAGTTCAATCCAAACGATGCAAATAGCCTAAACCGTGAGTTTTATAGTGAGCTGCTGTATATCCTTGGGCTTGAAGAGGTGAAAAACGGGAGTAAAAAACTTATTTCACGAAGCTTAAAACCTCAAAACGGCTCTTTTTATGAAAATATAGCAGACAAACTCTCGCAAAGAGGCAAAAATAGTGATTTTGAGACTATCATTCGCCTTATCATCATTTGGGTAAATAGGATACTATTTTTGAAACTTTTAGAGTCCCAAATAGTGAGTTGGAATAAAAATAACGACCATAAGTTTTTAAATCGTAGGAAAATTGTTGATTTTGACGCTTTGGAAAACCTCTTTTTCGATGTATTGGCTAAAAAACTAGATGACAGAAAACACAAAGAGTTTGACTATGTCCCATATCTCAACAGTTCGCTTTTTGAATTTAGCGCTATTGAGGCGGATTTCTTATCCCTCTCAAATCTAAGCGATGATGCAGTAATGGAGTATTACGCCAAAACGGTTATCAAAGATGATAAAACAAACCGCAAAAGCGGAACGGTATCTACGCTGGCGTATCTGTTTGAGTTTTTGGATGCTTATGACTTTGGCTCTATGAGCAGCAATGATATATTTGCTCCAACCAACAAAACTCTCATCAACGCATCCGTGCTTGGTCTTATCTTTGAAAAGATAAACGGTTACAAAGACGGCAGTTTTTATACTCCGAGTTTCATCACGATGTATATGGCAAGAGAGTCATTGCAAAAAAGTGTTATAGACAAGTTCAATACGGCTTTTGAGATTGAAGCAAAAGATTTTGATGAATTAAAAAGATATTGTGATAAGCACAACTATAAAAAAGAGTTTTTACAACAAGCAAATAGCATTATTGACTCCATAACCATTTGTGATCCTGCTGTGGGGAGCGGGCATTTTTTGGTTTCCATGCTAGATGAGATAATCTATACCAAATACGAACTCGGACTTTTGAATCTTCCTAAAAATACAAAAATTCAACTAGCCAATGATGAGCTTATAGTGTCTCTAGATGATGAGTGGTTTGAATATGTTAAGCCAAAGAGTTATGACAGCGATAACCATAAATTGCAAAAATTGCTATTTACCGAAAAGCAAAAAATCATAGAAAATCAGCTTTTCGGTGTGGATATCAATCCCAATTCTGCCCAAATTACCAAACTAAGGCTTTGGATAGAACTGCTAAAAAACAGCTATTATGATGAGCATGGAGAGCT
>DYOP01000157.1 GCA_020720425.1 Bdellovibrio sp.
TGATAATAATAACAACAATACCCAAAATAAAAAAGCCCGCCTTGTGGCGGGTGGTCATCGGCGAATCAGCTCATGACTGTCTAAGATACAAAAAAAGCTTTGGGCGAAGTGCCGACAAAGCATCATGACCTTATAGGTTTAGCAGTGGGGGGGTTAGGCTAAAGCCCAGATATGATCGGTCTTTTTTGCTTATAAGTGCTTTTGAAATTTCGATAACGACTAAAAATATCGGCTTCGATAATTTCAGGGGGAAGAGAACGAGATAACAAAACATCAATGACATGACGAAAAGGGGATGTTGCAGAAGAAACTGAGAAATCAATAGGAGCATTAAGAGCCTGCTCAGAATAGTTCTGCGATAAAATCGGGAGATTAAAAATAAAATCACGATTACGATACGCCCAGGAAGAACCTAGAACCTCTTTGAACTGGTCAAACGGGACGTTGTAGCCTTTAAGGTGAGAAATAACCAGCTGAAAGGTATGAAGCTTAAAGCGCCAGAGCCTTGAGCCATGAGTGTTGAAATTGAAACGAGTAGAGACAGCCCGAACCTGTCTAGAGTACTCAACCAGCCTGAAACCTTTGTCACCGTCTACACGATTTTGAACATTTTTGGAAAGATACTTCCCAACGTACCTAGAAACGCCCTCAGCGGTCGATTTAATCGGGAGGAGTTCAGAACGACCAAACCCGTAAGCCTTCATCGTGCGCCTTAAAAAAGCCCATTCAGCCTTCAAATAAGCGGAAGCAGACGAGTAATCACGTTTTGCAATGCCTTCAAAATCAAAACCCGTCCGTATATCTTCTGGAAGGACAACGATCAAATGATAGTGAATAGCCCCGTTTTTATGCCTTTCCCTCACCCTTATGCGCTCAGGATAACGATCACGGAGAACATTCGTAACAAGAGAATTGAAACGCCTTTGAGCTTCATGCCCATCGGTTAAAAATTCAGATCCGTTTTTCTCGAAAGTTAAAGTTAAAAAACCAAGTCTGTGAATGCCGAATTTTTGAGCCAAAGCTTCCACATTCCAAGCCAGTGCGGTGGCACTTTTTTTCTGTTGTGTTGAAAGATTAACGGTATCTGAAATGAGCGCGGAGACAGTCGTTTCAAGGGTTTGAGAGGGGTCTGTCTGTTTGTCTATTATTGAGTTGTTACTATATAGACAAGGAAGAGCGCACGCGCTTAAAAGATCGTTTTTCGCTATGCTCAAAAGCGACTTTTTAAGCGGTGCGCAAGATGAAGAGTTGACGGAATTAAGATTTTTAACCATAATTAAACCGTCTTTTTGTGTTGGCTTTTCATAAGTCCTCACTTCGGGAAAACCCCCTAGCGTTGCCGCGCTTTGATGGGGGTTTTTTTATGCCTGTTGGTTATTAAAAATATCAATCTGACGGGCAGCTTCAACAGCGTTCTGTAAATTAGCCACATGATCGTTTAGAGAGTCAACAAAAGAAGATCGAGAAGACTCAGGCAAGTTTGCCAAATCCTCATAGAGTTTCTTAGTATGCTGAAGGGCAGGCAATGCACTCAACAAAAAATCATTGTAGGTTTCACCAATAGTCTTACCGCTTAACTTAGCGATTTCTCTCATTAAATCAACTAAATCGGTATTTAAACGAACCACAACCGTAGAATAGTTTTCTTTAGGAGGGCGACCCCTTCCACGCTTAACCATAAAGCCACCACAATTAAATATTATGATAATAATAACAACAATACCCAAAATAAAAAAGCCCGCCTTGTGGCGGGTGGT
>DYOP01000075.1 GCA_020720425.1 Bdellovibrio sp.
GCAACAATTTTGAGCTACTGTAACAACTTTTGTCACTTCAAGAGCCGCGAAAGAACGGTTATCTCAATTTAAAATATTTATTTACAGGCTGTGGCTTTGCATAACTTAGATTGAGGTTTGAATATTGTGTTTTGAACACACAGGAGGAATTATGCTTAATCTGATTTTAAAAAATAAACTATCGCTCACCGCTCTTATCTATTTATCAGCCTTTGGAATAGCTAATGCCCAAAGTATTAACCTGGTACCCGAATCACAAATCCGCAATGAGCCCACTCTCGAGGTTTGTAGCGAAAAAGCAAAAATTGCTGCAAGACGGATTTATGGAATGTGCCTAGGCGATCAAAAAACAAAAGAAATGAAAGGCCTAAAAGTAACATACCGAAATCAATTAAAACAAATGCAACAATCCTATGAGTCAGAACTTAAAAATTTACGTCAGGAGCGAGACCAATTACGTCGGGGAATTATCCCCAAAACTCAACAAGCCCAGCAAACTCAAAAAACTAACTCATCAATAATCAAAGAAGATCTGTCTCAAGGTGAATCAGGGCAAGAAGATTTTAACCAAAACGATTCAAAACTATCAGAGCAAACTAAAGTATTAAGTTTTGATGAAATTAAAAACCAACAAGAAAGCGAATCAGCAAATACAACTCAAAACAAAAGAATGAGATTTAATACAAATGCTGCGGAAACAATCAATCAAGATGCCTCTTCAGTAACAAATGAAATATCACCAAACACATCGTCTGAAAATCTTGATTTACCCGAACCCGAAACGCTTTAAAAAAAGGAGACCTAATAATTTTTGCTTATAAAAAATCGGAAGAAGAAAAAAAGGAAAAAAAAACGAAACAGAAAAAAATAAATAATGCTAAGACTTAATTAAAAATAAGAAAAGATACAAAATGATAATTAAAGATAACAACGATATTTACAAATTATAGGCCCTTGGAGGTTTTTTAAATGATAACTCTGGCAAAATCGATTATTTTTATCGTTTTAGCCTTTACCTATCTGAGCTTTGCCAACACAGCTCACGGTAACAGCATTTTAAGCAAATGCAGTCATACATTTTTAAACTCTAGTACGAATCACTCAAATCAATCAAGCACAAGCACAAATACAAATAACACAGACAAATCCGAAACGAAATTTTTAAAATTAAATCGCTATTTCTTAAGCCCTTCTAACATCTCATGGGGGCAAACAGGGGCCTATCATATAATGGCTCGGCTTTTTGAAAATGGGCTTGAGGGGATCGAACAACAGATTCCTCAAATATCTAAATTTACTCAGACCGTTCTTATCTCGGGATTACATCCCCAGAGTGTTGAATCTATGCCCGACGGAAGGGGCGGAGTCACAAAAAATTTATTTGGATACTGGCCTTCTCAGCATGCCGAAATTGACCCCCACTTTGGTAGTTTTAAAAAATTACAACACTTAGTTCAGGTTGCTAAGGCTCATAATACTCACATTTTGATTGATGCTGTGCCCGCTCATTTAGGCTATCAAAGTTTAGACGTCAGCGTTAAACCAAACTACAAAATTGATGGAAAAATATATGAAACCATCAATGAATTACCAAAAGATTTTTTAAGACTTGAAAAAAATATTGAAAGTTTTGATTGGGTTAAACTTGACCAAGCTCAAACACCTAATCAAGTTCTTGATTTATGGGATAATGTGTTTTCAAAAAAAAGATTATTTGGATTAGCGGGCTTTAACCATCAAAATCCGGTTATTAAAAGGCATTTGATTGAGTCATATAAAAAATTTATTGATGCCGGAGTTAATGGATTTCGAATTGATGCCGTTTTATATTTAGATCGTTTTTTTGTTACCGAATTTATTAACGAGCTCAATCGTTACGCCCAATCAAAAAATCAAAAGTTAATTTTTTATCTCGAAATTTTAGTAGGCAAGGATCATCTTTTAAAAGCATTTAGCAATGATATTTTGGACCGGGTTAACACACCCGAATCGGTTTACTTTATTGATTTTCCGCTCATGTATGAGTCAAGAAGGCTTGTCGATGAAAGGCCCTCAGAAGGTTATCAACTTAAATGGTTTAATGGGTTTTTAAATTATCGAAAGTTGCTTGGGCTTAATAAAATTAATTTAATTCCGTCTATTGTTAACCACGACTTTGGTTATCCAATTGCTAATTTTAAAAAAGAAATAAATATCTATGCTATCAACCAGTTTACAAATGGCCTATCTCCCATTATTTTTCAAGGGACTGAGGGCGGCTCGCATAAAGCCGATTTAGCAAAGCCCGTAATCAGCGTTCAAGAAAAGGCTGACTTAGCTTTATTAATTAAAACCCTTTCCGAATCGCTGAAAGTCCTAGGAACAAATGAAAACGAAAATTTAGCATCAACCAAGGTTTTAAGTAACAATCTTTTAAAGCTCACAAGAGTAGGTGCATCTGAAGAACTCACATTAATCGTGTCACACAATCAAGAGCATGCCTATCTGTTACCATTTGATACCTTTAATAACAAAAAGCCATTTGTTATTATTTCCTCACAAAATTCGCAAATTAAAAAAACAGAAAACGGATATATGTTAACAATGCCAAAAGATAGCTTGATTTTAATTTCGACTAACCCCCAATACCAGCAAGGAGGCGGCTTATGAACTCGGCAAAAAAAACTGATATCACTCGCGCTCTTTTTTTACCTTTAATATTTTTGCTTTCAACAGTATTTGCGTCGCCGTTACGAGCAAACACATCTCATGAACCCTCTTTATTGCCATTATCTAATTCGACCGCTAGTGCAACCACGAATGCAACCACGAGTTCAACCGCGACTACTGCCTCCTCTGACACTCAAAACTCAGCACAACCCATGGCTGATGTTCATGTCATAATGGATACGAAAGTTAAAGATATTGATGGTAGCCATTTAACACTCGAATTTGGAAAGCTACCCCTAAATGGCATCCGCGATCATTTAAATAGTAAAATTGCGTTTTCAGATAAAAGGGCAACGCCTGACCTGATCCCTTCAACTTCTGATAAAGTTGCTCTTACCGTTTTTGTTCCCTCTTCGCTTAGCCAATCTGATAAAGATCTATTTGTAGCGGAAGTCGAAAAGCAATTGGCATTTGAACAAAAAACATTAAAAGTTGTTACTGTTGAAATTGGCCAATATAGAAATAGCATAGAGACTGAAGCAAAACAGTTACTCACCCAATTTGATAAATCTTCAGAAGAACATCAGGTCGCTCTCAAAATTATCGAAGCTGAAACTAAAAAACTAGATCTCCTTGAAAAATGGTCTCTCGATATGAAAAAATTTATCAACAACATGAAAGACGTTAAACACTGGCCAAAAGAGCAACAGTATATGTTTTTTGGCTCACTTATTGGCGTTGGAAAATCTATAAGTAGTGTGGCGTTTTGGACAACCACTACCGGATTTAACGCCTATGGAATTGCCCAGTCCGTTATGTCAGTAGCACTTGATTTTATTTTTTCAAGATGGGGTCACCGTATTCAAAGCTGGAAGTCTTCTCACGAAATTCCTGCCTTTGGCGGAATCAAAGTTTTAGATTTCATCCGAAATTTGTACAATAAAAACACCCTTATTAAAACTTTTATAATTGATAATTTAATAGGGGTCAGCGCGGGAGCCTATTTTAGATGGTTGAGTTGGATGGCGGATACTTCGGGTAAAATTTCATCACCCTTATCAATGGATTACCTAACCAATGTTTTAGGTGGAATGACACTAGGGGGGCTTTTAGGATCGGCCGGCTCTCAAGGCGTGGTAACCCTTCGAAAAAAAGGATATATAACAGTTGGTGTTGAGTACTCTTTATACCAAGTATTTGGACTTGGAATGCAAATTGGTGGGTTTTTAAATGGCTCAGGCATGAGTGAGCTATTTTGGCTTTATTTAAAAACAGAAGCTATCTCTAAAGGCGCCCTATTTGCGGCCTCAAGACTGTTACCAAATAAAAGCCGACGAGTTATTATTATGCATCCCGATTTAGATGAAAAACAAATTAGCGAAATTAAATATGGTCTTGGGATGTACGATGTTAAACCACTTCGAGAGATAATGGCTTGTTCAAAACTTTATGCACACTAGTGACTGGATTGGCCAGATTGAGTGGCCTTTTTTTCGTTTCTCTTTTTTATTAAAAAATAAATAAGAAATATCCCTATGACAGAAAATACTATGATTTTAAATTCTTTAACATTTTTTAAAATTTCTTCGCCATAGGTGGCCACTAAATAAATTTGTGTAGGCACACTTACGAGCACAGCAAGCCCATCAATAAGCAAAAACTTCCAAGCCGTAAATTTCATCATACCGTAGGCCAAATGCCCCGGAAACCTTATTCCGGGTGTAAATCTAAATAGGGCGCAGGTATAAGCCCCATATTTATGAGTCCAATTTTCGATTTTCTGTTGCGCCTCACTCGAAAAAAAACGCCGCAAAAAAGGCCGATTTAAAATTTCGCGCCCCCAGTAGCGCCCAATTGAATACACCATAAAATCGGCCCCTAAAACAGCAATAACCCCTACGACCATGGCTGTGTGCATATTCACGTGGGGCGCACCGGGATAGGGAGGAGGATAGATATCAGGATGTATACCAATATGAGCCAATAGCGCCACGCTTAAAATGGTAACCTCTTCTGGAAGGGGTAACCCAAAGCCAGAGAGTAACATCATAGTAACAAAAGCCATATAAACCATTGTCGGCTCATAGGCAAATTGGGATAACCATATAAAAAGAGGTTCACCTGATAGGCTCATAAAATTACCCTATAATCATCGTAAAAAAAAATCATCTCGTTTTTACCTTTTTTTCGAGCTCTTTTAAAAAATCAGTCAACTGCCCTTGAATTTGATTTTTTTGAAATGGTCGAACCCCCTGTAAATAGGTCTTAAGATGGTCCCCAGAAATTGAATTTAAAAAACGAGTGGCTATTACTTTTTTTAACTGACCATGACGTTTTCGCTGTTCGCATCGAGTCATAACTAAATGCATTTTTGCCCGAGTTAATCCTACATAAAATAAACGGCGTTCTTCGTTAATATCCTCTCCGAGTATTTTATGCGGTAATAAGTCTTCTTCAACACCTAAAAGAAACACATAATTATACTCAAGCCCTTTTGATGCATGAAAAGTCATAAGCTGAACTTTGTTTTCGGATTCATCAGACGAATTATCTTTGAGTTCAAAATATTCAAGATAAGTTCGTAATATAAGAGAGGGAGGCAGGTCTGGATCTTGATTTTGCATTTTAACAACATGCCGTGCAAAGGAATCACAAAAAATTCTTAAAGGCGTAAGGCGTTTTTCAAAACTTAGCTCTTGATTAGAATCTTTAACTTTTGCAGATAAAAGATACTCGATATATCCAATTTTTTTAAAAAACTGAAATAGGTTATCAGCTATTGATCCCGATAAAAAAATATCTTTTAAATCCTGTTTTAAATAATCATAAGTTTTTAAAAACTCTTCAATGGCCAGTCCCACTTTAGGATCAACCCCGGCCAAAGACCACTGCCTAAGCCCCTCTAAAAAATTAATCTCCTGATTTTCTTGTTCACTCCAGTTAATTATTTTATCTAGGCTTAACTCCCCAATTCCGCGATGAGGGACATTTACAATTCGGCGCAAAGATAATTCGTGGTAACCTACCATAAGGCGTAGGTAACCAGCGGCATCTTTAATTTCTTTTCTGTCAAACAAGGAGATCCCCCCGGTGACTTTATATGCAATCTGCGCCCCACGAAGTTCGGTTTCAATTATATTAGCCTGCGAATTAGCCCTATATAAAATAGCAATTTCACTTTCTTTGGCTTTATTTGATTTTAATAGATTTTGAATTTCTGATAACACAAACTCAGCCTCTTTGTTTTCGTCCTCTAAAACAAAAAGCTCTGGAATTATATTTTCATAACTTGTATTTTCGGCTTTTAAAACTTTGGCGTGCCGATCCTTATTATCTTTAATCACATTATTGGCAAGCTCAATAATAGCTGGTGTCGAGCGATAATTGCGCTCAAGCCTGACAACATGACAGTTGTTGTATTTTTTCGGAAAATCAAGAATATGTTTAACCTTAGCCCCTCTAAAACCATAGATCGACTGATCATCGTCACCTACAACGGCAATATTTTGATTAACAGGATTAACCAGTTGCTCAAGTAACATCATCTGAACATCATTGGTATCCTGAAACTCATCGACCATCCAAAATTGAATTTGCTCAAATAATCGATTTTTAATATCTGGATTATTTTTTAAAACTTGGGTGGGCCTGAGTATCAAATCTTCAAAATCAACAACCCCCAAATGAGAGAGCGCTTTAATATATTTAGGTAACATCCAATGAGCCATCTCGATGTACTCATCTGTAGAAGCTCTTTTTAATTGGCCATAAACACGCAAATCGTTAATTAAATGAAAAACCTCTTCAAAATCAAATTTATCTTTACTAGAATGAGATAAGTTTTTTGAAATATCTCTTAAAATGCCGATTGAGTCACTTTGATCTACAACCCCAAAATGCTCGGGGTAACCAAAAGCTTTATGATATTTTCTAAGAAATTTTAAACCAAACGAGTGAAAGGTACTGGCCTGAATTTGCTTGGCCTGCCCTCCCCCTAATTTAGAAGCCACTCGGTGTTTAAGCTCAAGCGCTGCTTTATTAGTAAATGTTAAAACAGCGAGCTGGTGGGGCTGTGCAAATTTTTGCTCAATTAAATAACCAGCTCTTGACACAAGAACTGTTGTTTTACCAGAGCCCGCACCTGCTAGTATTAATAAAGGGCCATGAACATGGCTTGCCGCCTTTGCCTGCTCAGGATTTAGTGAGTAAAGCCATTGGGACACTTTAAAACTCTTAAACTTAAGAAGTTTGAGTTATTTGAGTCGGCTGAGTAACTAATAGTTTAACTTCTTTCTCGAAAACAACTTCAATCCTATCGTCAAGTAACCGAACAACCACGCCCTGACCAAACTTTTTATGATCAAGCTTGTTACCCACCTTAAATAAAGCGGTTACCGCATATGGCATGGGCTCTTGATTTGTTTTTGACATAAGAGATAAATATAAACTTTCATGTTCTTTATTTAATTGGTTTTGTCTTGCCCCCGTCTCTTTTTTAGGCCCCTTAGATTTTGAGGGCGGTTTGGCAGTAGAAAATTTTGCTGCCGTCATTTTTGAATTTGAGGCTTTAGAAGTTGATAAAGGACTCTCTGATAAGCCACCTGCTAATTTTGCAGATTTATTAAATTCAGACATTTTAAATGTACTCTTTTTTTTGCAGATATCACATTGTACTTTAGCTGTATCAGATGAAACATGAACCAATACTGTATGAAATTTATCCCCATCACACTTAGGGCAATACATAACAAAACTTTTTGCAACAGCTGGTAACTGAGTCATCTCCATCTTTTATCCTTTTTTTTGATAAATATTTAAATCACTATCAAGCGGCTGAGTAATCACTTCTTCTCCACTGAGGTAAAAGGGCCCGCGACCTGATTCAATCATTTTTTGAAAAGCAATCATGCTTTGCTTATCCGATTGACTCACAGTGTGTCCTGTCAAAGCATATTTGTCACCAAACACTGTGTCTTGACCCTTAGTAAAAAAAAGTTCCCACACTGAGGTTTGAACTTGACATCGATAGGTCATTGTCTTTGCAAACGTATGAATAGGCGTGTAGCTCGTTAAAACCTCCATATGCCCATAGTGGCTGTGCAGCTTTAATGCGGGCTTTCCCCACTGGGTCATCCCCACACAGGTTTCGACATTAGCATACCAAAGCCCAAAGGCTTTTGTTAAAAACCCAAGGCCATACAGTTTGTCTTGGTCTGGCACTAAACTATTTATCGCACATAAGTTATGAGCAACCCATTCCCCTTTATGAATCGAAGGGATAACAATAAATAATGAAATAGGTATCCACTCGCCATAAGCTGAAACATCGCCCCCTAAAGCTTTTAAAAAACTTTCAGGCAACCAATCCGCCTTTATGGCGTAGCCACAAACAAAACCAGGCGCTAAGGCACAGTCATAAAAAACCCATCGGGGCATGGCTAAGTCTAAGCCAAAAGCTTTGTTTTCGAGATTTAATATGGCTTCGCCAAAAGGTAAATCCGAAAGACTTAGGGCCTCTTTATATAAAGGCTCTTGATCAAACCAATCAATCTTGTGAACACGGCCCGGATCAGGGATATGGTTTTCATGTCTAATGTAAACATAGGGTTTTAAGTAACCTTTTTGTGACAACTCCCAAAGCCATGCCGCTTTTTGTTTTACCGCATTTTGTTTTACCGCATTTTGCTTTACCGCATTTTGCTTTACCGCTTTTATAACCCACCTCTTTGGGTAACAGAGGGTCCAAGCATTTGCTCAGGACGAACCGCTTTGTCAAATTCAGCTTCTGTTAAATAGCCTAAACCAATGGCCTCTTGTTTTAATGTTGTTCCGTTTTTATGAGCTGATTTTGCAATGTGTGCCGCCTTGTCATATCCAATAACGGGATTAAGCGCTGTTACCAACATAAGTGAATTTTCAACATGCTTTTGGATTTGGGTATAATTTGGTTTAATGCCAATTAAGCAATTGTCTTTAAAGCTATCCATCGCATCGGATAATAACTTAATGCTATTTAATACGTTATAAATAATAACGGGTTTAAATACATTGAGCTCAAAATGACCATTCATTCCGCCTATGGTTGTGGCCACATCGTTACCAATCACCTGAGCACATACCATCGTCATGGCTTCGCTTTGTGTGGGGTTAACTTTACCTGGCATAATTGATGAGCCAGGTTCGTTTTCGGGCAAATAAAGCTCGCCCAATCCGCACCTAGGGCCTGAACCCAAAAAACGAATATCATTTGCCACTTTCATGAGCGATACCGCGAGTGATTTAAGTGCACCACTTAACTCAACCATGGCATCATGGGTCGCAAGGGCTTCAAATTTATTTTTAGCCGAAACAAAAGATAGGCCCGTTAATTGAGTTAGTTTTTCAGAAACTCTTTGACCAAACTCGGGATGCGCGTTTAACCCCGTGCCTACGGCCGTTCCGCCAATGGCTAGCTCATACAAATGGGTTCGGGTATTTATAAGCCGCTGTAAGGCATGCTCCATCTGGGTATGGTAACCCGAAAACTCTTGTCCTAAAGTTAACGGCGTTGCATCCATCAAATGAGTTCTTCCGATTTTAATAATACTTGTAAACTCATTAGATTTTTGTCCCATCACTTGAGAAAAACTTTTTAAACTCGGTAACAATCTGTTTTCGAGTTGATCGACGGCAGCAATATGCATCGCTGTCGGAAAAGTGTCATTTGAACTTTGCCCTTTATTAACATCATCATTGGGATGAATCTCTTTACTTGGTAAAGATAACCCTTTTAGTACCATGGCCCGATTGGCAATCACTTCGTTTGAGTTCATATTGGTTTGAGTGCCCGAACCGGTTTGCCATACAACCAATGGAAAATGGTCATCAAGTTGGCCCTCAATCACTTCATCAGCGGCTTGAACAATCCAATCGGCCTTATCTTTTGGTAACACTCCAAGATCTTGATTAACAAGGGCAGCAGATTTTTTTAAAAGCCCTAGAGCCCTAATAAAAGTTCTCGGAAATCTTTCCCCCCCAATTTTAAAATTCTGAAGGCTTCTTTGAGTCTGAGCTCCCCAGTAACAATCACTTGAAACTTGCAACTCACCCATCGTATCTTTTTCAATTCGG
>DYOP01000013.1 GCA_020720425.1 Bdellovibrio sp.
TCTACCCACTTTCGAGCCTTTTCAAGACTTTCAAAGCCATGCTCAGGAAAGCTCTGATTCAGATTTTTTCATGCGAGACATTCAGTGTGCCACGAACAAACAGTTCATTAGAAATTTGTCAGCTAAAGTTAACGATGCGATGACCGCTAAAGCTGAAAATGGATGGTTTCCAAATAACCATGCACCGCTGGGTTACATTCATCAAAAGTTGAAGGACCAAAATGGTCGTGAGATGAAAAGGGGAGCAATTATTGTCCCTGACCCAAATCCTAAAAACATTGAGCAAGTTCGACGTGAGTATGAGCTAAGGTCTCAAGGCTATGGATACGAAGCAATTCGAGCCACAGTAATCGCTGAAGGCTTCATCGACCCCAAAAGAAAAACGATTTACAGTAAGAACTCGATTGAGAAAAGACTCAAGAATCCATTTTATTATGGCAATTTTCGATGGCAGGGACGTGAATACAAAGGAAAACACGAACTCATAATTGACCAAGAACTTTTGAAGGCGGTTCAGCGAACCTATATTTCGAGAGGTCAAAGAATCAGTCAAAAACAAGGCTCTGTTCCTACGGGTTGGCTTCGTTGCCATACTCCTGAATGTAATTGCCAGATTTGCTATGACCCAAAAATCAAAACGCTGAAGGTAACAAAAGAGAAAAGGCTGTTCGCTTACTATCGCTGTTCAAATTCTAGAGGTATCCACAAATCAATGCGAGGAATGTACGTCAAAGAGCCAATACTATGGGGTGAGCTAGAAAAACCTGTTTCTGATATTTCTATTGAAAAAACATTCGGTGATTCGATTTACAAGGAACTTGAAGCTCTTCACGAAATACATCGTATTGCTAAAAAGGCTGAGATTGCTGAATTCAAAATAGCACTCAAAGAATTGGAAGGCTCAGAGGACAAGCTTTACGATAGTTTTATTCAAGGTGTTTTAGATGAGCATGGATATCGAAGACAAATTCAAAGAGTCAGGGAACAGAGAGTTCATTACACCGACCTTTTAGAAACTGCGAATGATGAAATTGATGGAGCTTATCTCAAATCTGCAAAAATCTTATTAGAACTGGCTACCACAGCGAAATCCCAATGGAATTCCTCATCTTCAACTGAAAGAATCTTATTACTCAAAAAGATTTGTTCGAACCCACAATTAGATGGGTAAAGACTACGATATTCCTTAAGAAATCCACTCAGGATAATAGCAGATATGTCTGCTGATAAGAATTGGCGTTCCCAAGGGATTGCTTCGGGCTCCTGCCCTCAGCCCTCGCGCAGGAGCGCTCGGGTTATCACGCAAAAATAGCTTCCTGCTATTTTTGTCGAACCCCCTACATTAAGCGATGTCAACTCCCCATAAACAAAAAGCTTTTTATTAGAAACACTCTGCGAGTGCTGCTAATAAAAAGCTTTTGGCGTTCCCAAGGGGATTCGAACCCCTGTATCCTCCGTGAAAGGGAGGTGTCCTAGGCCACTAGACGATGGGAACAGATTTGGTGGCTCGCGATGGATTCGAACCATCGACCCCTTCATTAAAAGTGAAGTGCTCTACCAGCTGAGCTAGCGAACCGCGTGAAAGAGAAATCTCATTGATTATTAGTTTTCAGTCAACCGATTTTTTTTAATGCTTTACTCCAAAATCAATATGCTTAAAATATAACCAATTAAGAAGAGTGAAGAAAAAATAAAAGTAAAATTTCTTAGAGACAAATTAACGAGAACTTGAAGCTAAAAAAAGCTAAATCAAAGATAAGTCAAGACCCACTTGAGGCCAAAAATAAAATCAAATCAATAGTGTATAAAAAAATTAATATCTTATTTAAAGATAAGACTTAGTTAGCAAATAAAGGTTTAACCCAAAGAGTTTGCTCGCGGCCCGGGCCTACTGAAATAACATCAATCGGTACGCCTAAATGTTTACTAATAAAGTCAATATAGAGGGTTGCGTTTCTTGGAAGGTCTTTAAGGCTAGAGACTTGAGTTAAATCTTCTTTCCATCCGGGTAAAAACTCGATAATGGGTTTTGCCTTTTCCCAGTCAGATAGCTTAGTGGGGGCTTCGTGCACAGCCTTGCCATTAATTTCGTAGCTCACGCAAACGCCGATTTTATCAAGTCCCGAAAGAACATCAAGTTTCATTAGGGCTAAATGAGTAATCCCATTTAATCGGGTCGCATATTTCATGGCAACCAGATCAAGCCAGCCGCAGCGTCTTTTGCGGCCTGTGGTAGCACCAAATTCAAAACCCTTGGTTTGAAGGTAGTCACCTAGATCATCTTTTAACTCCGACGGAAAAGGGCCGCTGCCAACGCGGGTAGCATAAGCTTTAAATACACCAATAACATCAGTGATCATATTGGGTCCAATACCCGTGCTTGTGCAGGCTGAGCCAGCAATAGTTGATGATGAGGTAACATAGGGGTAGGTGCCATGATAAACATCTAACAGTGTGCCTTGAGCCCCTTCAAATAAAACACGCTTACCTGTTTTGATGGCTCGATAAATATTAAACCCAACATCTGGGGTTAGGTAGGGTTCAACTGATTGCAAGTAGCTTTGTGCCCATTCCATCATTTGTTTAACAGTAAACTGCTCTTGTTTGTAATATTTAAGGAGAGCATTTTTTTCTTCGAGAATTGATTTAAGTTTGGCTTTTAAAACATCAAGATCAAAAAGGTCACCTACTAAAATAGCTTTTCGAGCCGCATGATCTTCGTAAGCAGGGCCAATTCCGCGTCCTGTGGTGCCAATTTTGTTTTCTCCTAAAGAGCTTTCGCGGGCTTGATCCAAAGCCTTGTGAAAAGGAAATATAACAGTCGCTGTTGAGCTAATTTGAAGTTGTTTTGAACTCACTAAGTATCCAAGCTCAGTCACGGTTTGTAATTCTTTTTGAAGGGCCTCAATGTCAATCACTGTGCCAGAAGCAATTACGCAAGTTTTGTTTTCGTGTAAAATGCCAGAGGGAATGAGGTGCAAAACAACTTTTTTGCCATTAACTACTAGGGTGTGACCCGCGTTAGCGCCGCCCTGAAACCTGACAACAAAATCAGAACGCTCTGCCAGAACGTCAACAATTTTGCCTTTACCTTCGTCTCCCCATTGAGCCCCAATTACAATCAGTCCTGACATAGTAGATACCTTTGTTAAAAGTTCGGCACAAGTGTAAAGAATCCTGCTTTTAAAAACAAGAAACTTTTATGACTCATGCTAATTTTGGTCTGAAAAGCCCATTGGATTGGTATACCAAAGTGCATTAGGGGGGAGGGTATCGGTAACAGATTGATTTTTCACATAGTTAATAACTTTATAAGCGGCATCCCAACTAACCTTACTTAAGGCCTCAGTTGTTGTTGCGCCAATATGAGGTGAAAATAGGCAATTTTGATATTTTAAAATAGGTGAGTCTTTGGGTAAGGGTTCTTTATGAAAAACATCAAGCCCCGCAGCAAGAATGACCCTTGACTTTAAGCCCTCCTGAAGCAAAAGGGCGTCGATCACGTCTCCGCGAGAGGTGTTAACAATAATGACTCCATGGTCTATATCCTCTAAGTTTGAGGCTCTAAGCATATGCGTAGTCTCTTTAGATTTGGGCACATGAAAACTAATGATGTGACTTTGCAAAAGTAACTCTTGGTAGCTCATCATTTTAACATTCAATGATTGACTAAGCTTGTGGTCAATATAGGGGTCAAAAGCAATTACATTTAAACCTATGGCTTGAGCTATTTGAGTTACCTTTTTTCCGATTCTGCCAAGACCTACAATGCCTAAGGTTTTGCCGCAAAGCTCGGTGCCAGTCAGGCTTTGCCTGTCCCAAGAGCCCTTGATAACTTGCTCATGGGCTTTGGGTAACCATCTTGAACATCCAATCATAAGACCAATGGTTAACTCAGCTGCCGATTGTGTGTGTCCATCAGGTGTTACCATGACTTGAACACCCGCTTTTTGACAGGCCAATAAATCAATATGATCAAATCCCGCCGTGCAAGAGACTATGATTTTTAACTGAGGGGCCCGCTTAAGCAGGCTCTCATTAATCTCTGTTTTAGACCTGACAATCAAGGCCTGAGCTTTTGATAGTTCTAAATCGGGAGGATCAGAAGGGAGTACCGTTGAATCTAATACAACTAAATCTAATTCGGGTTGCACTTTAAGCCAGCTTAGAGCATTAAAATCAAATCTATCAGTTACCAATACATTAAACTTATTTATCAATGGACTCATAAGCTTCCTTTAAGGGAGTTAAACATTCTTGAACAACTTGTTTGTAAGTTTCAAGGCAGGGCACTGGTTGCTTAAAATCTATTATGGCAAAGTATAATCGGTCAGCCATTTCGATCATATCTTGCATTAAAATGTAACCCATATGGCCAATTCGAATAATTTTACCCTTAGCTTGATCTTGCCCGCCCATAACAATGAGCTGATATTTATCTTCTAAGTGTTGCCTAAACTTTTGACCGTCAAAAGGGGTTACTAAGGCTGTTACCGAAGGTGAAGGCGATTGAGTAAAAGGCTCTAAGCCCAAGGTTATACCGATATTACGAGTAAATTGAGCCCTTTGATTTATAACTTCAAGATGCTTATCAAGCTCAGTTGCTAATATCAAATCAAGCGATTTTTCTGTGGCCCGAATTAGATTAACATTTGAGCTAAAAAAAGTTTCACCCCTTTGGTTTGCTTGATGCTCTTTGCGGATATCAAAATAATATCGAGGCGTGGGGTTGTTTTCGATTTTGCTCCATGCCCTCTTTGAAAACGAAATATAAGATAATCCTGTTGGTAACATAAAAGCTTTTTGGGAGCCGCCAATAACACAATCTAAATCCCAGTCATCCATTAAAAGCGGGGTAGCCCCCAAGGCTGTAATGGCATCAATTAAAAATAAGGTGTCAGGAGATAAGTCCCGAATTATTTTTGAGAGTTCTTTAATTGGGTGTAAAACGCCAGTGGATGTTTCGCAGGCTTGGCATAAAACATGGTGGTAGGGTCCGGATTTAACTAATTGGTTTTTAAAATCTTCAATATCAACCGATTGGCCCCATGGTACAGAAAGAACATCAACTTGGGCTCCAAAGACTTTTGCCATTTCTGCCCATCTTTGGCCAAACTTGCCAGAATCAATCGCCAAAACTCGTTCTTGCGGGGCAAGGACATTTATAATTGAGGCTTCCATGGCCCCAGAACCTGTCGAGGTCAGCATAAAACAGGGCTGATCGGTTATAAAAATTTTTTTTAACTTTTCAAGAGTTGACTTTAAAATCCCATCAAAAACAGGGGTTCTGTGATGAATCATTGGCAGACTAAGACAAGATTGTACATCGGGGTGTAAAGGTACGGGCCCAGGGGTCATTAATAACATTTTGCGTGATGCTTGCTTCATAGTAAACCTTTCCGTACTCTGACTTGAGTGAAAAATTCTACAAATATTAAAGATACATTTAACCCATATAAATTAAATCAAATTGTTCTATTCATTTTTAATTTTGTCATCTTAACTCTTGTCATGGCTGGCTGCGCTTATCATCGGGGTTTGCCAAAAAGGGCCCTGCCTGGTGGTTTTACTAAAATTGCAATTCCTATTTTTAGTAACCTAACTCAAGAGCCAACGATTGAAGTTCCTTTTACTCAGGCTTTGATTGCTGAACTCGAAAAATCTAAAATTGCTCAACTGACAGACCCAAGATTTGCCGAAGTTATTGCCCTAGGTAAAATAAAATCTGTTGAATATCTGCCTTCCGGCCGACGAGAAGGGGGGGGGTTACCCTTAGGAGCGGTCTTAGCCTCTGAGTATCGTATTGTACTGACAATGGAGCTAAGTTTAAAAAAAGTGAGTGATCAAACAATTGTTTGGAGTTCTGTTTTTCAGGGCGAAAGAACGTATATAGCTCCTCAAGTAACACAGCCTGTTGTTAATACAGTTAATGCAAACTATAATCATTCAGCCCGAAGACTCAATATAGAAACCTTATCTAAGCAAATGGTTGCCGAAGCCTATAGCCAAATGACGGAAGGTTTTTAATGGCCAATCAAGTTTTAGACTATTTGAAATTTAAAAATCAATTCGAATCAATTGATGATTGGCAAAAGTGGCCTGATTGTTTATTGGTTCACGGCAGCGAAGATTATTTAATAAAAAAATCAATTCAGTTGTTTAAATCAAAAATTCAACCCGACAACAGAGAATTTAATTGGTCAGAGTTTGATTTTGTAAAAGCACCTATTGAAAATATTTTTGATCAAATTAAAAGTTACCCATTTATGTCAGATTTTCGAGTGATTGAAATTGAAAACTTTTTAATAGCTCCCCTTTCTAAACAGCAAGCGTTTATCGAAGCCCTTAATCAAATTCAAGATTTACAATTTGTAAAAATAATTTTTAATGAGACGGCAGCCGAATTAAAAAAAAAACAGGTATCACTTTCAAAAGTAAAACATTTATTTTATGAAGTGCAATGTAAAACACCTTATTCAAATCAAATTCCGATGTGGATCAAGCAAATGGCTAACTTTTATGGAGTCACACTTAATCAAGATGTCATTGCATTAATCCATAAAAGATTGGGCGATCAACTATCGTTAGTTGATAATGAGATTCAAAAATTGGCACTTCATCCTAAGGCTTTACTAAGTCAGGAGTTACTTGTTTCAGATGTAGATAATATGATTTCATACTCGGATGAAGGACAGATTTTTGAGTGGGTTCAAAATTTTTTTTCAAAAAAAAGATTATTGACTGAAGTTCAAATGAATGGACTTTTTGATTCGGGTCAAAGCCCACAGCTCATGATTTCTCTTTTGGCAAGACATGCTCGTATTTTGGCTAAAATTTATGAAGGAAAAAATAAAAACCTAGATGGCCCCCAACTGTCGGCTTATGCAAAAGTTCCCCCATACTTTCTGAAAAATTATTTATCAGATCTAAGACGTTGGTCTTTATCTGAGCTTGATTATTTACTTGTCCAGCTTGCCGAGTTGGACTTTTTACTAAAATCGCAAAATCAACGTCCAGCAATTGTTTTTACAAATCTTATTTATAAGAGCTTGCCTGTTATCTAATTAAAAAACATTGCCGATACTTCTTTTATGACAGAATTAAACCAAGATATAAGACGAAAATATCCACGAGTTGCTTTTGCGGGAGTGCTGGGTGTTCTTTTTTCTGGTCAGTACAAAGTTTATCGAGGCATCGAAATCGGAGAAGGCGGACTATCTTTTTTTTCTGATCAAATGATAATGTTAGCTCAAAAATTAGTTGTCACCATTCTTATACCCGATGTTGGGTATAAAAGTGTAATAGCAGAGGTTCGAAATCAAAAGGCCACCAATGATCAGTATTTTATTGGCGTGCAATTTATTGACCCTCCTTTTGAGCTAAAACGGCTGATTCGCTCAGTCGTGTCTAAAGCTGATGCAATTTAAACCATAAAAAGCTTATAAATTTTATAGACTTACAATAGAGGTGCAAGTTTAGGCATGAGCAATGCTAATCCCATATTTGATTAATTAAAATTCCAATATGTGGGGTCAAAATGGGTCTGCTTAATAGAAAAATTATTAATATAATTAATTTTAAACGATTTGCTTTGTTGGTTTTGCCACTTCTTGTACAAATAAATCTGAAGGCCGAGTCAATAAGTGTTACTTTGTCAGGCATAAAAAAACCATCATCAGATTTAATTTCAACAGAAGGTATCGTTTTATCCTCTGAAGAGGCAGCCCAATTAGCCTTAAAAGGGTATGACATTTCAACCCTAGACCCTCAGCCAAATCGTTTTTGGCAGCCCTCCACAGATAAAGGTTTTGATACAAACTTAACTCCGGAGGCAAGTTATTACCCTGCTGAGAGTGTCGATTTTGTTGATCACGAGATAACGGGGTTACCGCTTTATTATATGGGATTTGTTCAAAATAAAAATATTAAATATAGAATGACTTTGTCCCGTTTTTCTCATGCAGCGATGATAAGAGCTAGCTTGCTTAAGGAGTTGGGATACTATCAGCCGCTTCCTAAATATTATAAAAAATTAAAAATTAAATTTTCTTCTTTAGAACTCATGGAAGCATTTATTACTCAAGCAGAGCAGTCTACGTTAAGCGATTTTACCGATAGAAAGTGGATAGTAAGTAAAGATCAAAACCAAAAAACATTAACTTTAAGTCATGTCGTACTTGAACCAATTCAAACGGAGTACTTTGATTTGCATTGGGGGTTTGCCCCCGATCCTAAAATTGCCGCTCAAAGAAATATTATTGAGCGTTACTCAAAAACACGGGCCTTTCGCGCGCTGATTGTTCCATTTATGTTAGTCGATATTCCTGAAAGCATTAATCGGTATTCTCCGCTCGGGGCCTCTTTGTTATCAGACCATGTTGTATTTTATCACCCTTCGGCTGAGGCCTTCGGTGCTGCGACTAAAGAAGATATTAAATGGATTTTAGCTAAAATTGCAAAACTGAGTCAGCCACAAATAAATCAGATAATAGGTCAAGCCCAGTTGCCTCAATCCCTTCATGATTTGGTTGTAGCAAAATTTATTTCGCGTTCTAATCAGCTTTTTTCACTTTTTGGAATGGATGAAAAATTAAATTCTCCTACTCAGCTCGATTTGACTTCAAAAGACGAAATCGTAATTTCCGGAAAAGTAGTTAAAGAGTGGGTTGAAGGTTACCCTGTTCGATTTTCTCATGGTGATAGGCAAAGCCCAATTAACGACGACGATTTTTTAAGATATTTGCAAGTCAGGGGGATATCGGCGGCAATAGCGACCACTCTTTCTGAAATAACAAAAAAACTCGAAGTTTTTACTTTTCAAGATACAGTTAATGACCGCATTTCTACTATTCAAAACCGAATTACTGAGCATGTTAAAAAATCACCTGACCAGCCCCTGTACCAAAAGGTAGAGGCTTGGGGTGGGCCTGTGGGGGGATTTCAAGTCAGTGCGGCAAGACATATTACTTCAGGGAGTTACTATCAATCTCAGGCTCCTATCCAGATGGTTGATAATCTGACTGTCGGAGCTAATCTTGGTTATTTTATGCTTGTCGATGGGGTAGATAAGATATTACCCCAGGCGTCTGCCAATGTCATGGTTGTTCGGGACTATACACATGTGCGTCCTTTGTTGTCAGTCGAAGAGGGGGCAAAAGTGAGCTGGACTCAGCTCGTGGTGCCCTTTTTTAATAAAGGCTTGGTTAAAAGTCTTTCATTGCCTACTGATACTGCTGAATTTACGGGTTATGATTTAGATGAAGTAATTAAAAATTTACGAGAGGGCGAAATATTTACAGTTACTGACAGTTTGGTGGCGGGAGGGTCATTAGGTGTGTCTTCATCTTTTGATGTTTTATTTGGATTTAGTCCTCTTACATTTTTAAATAAAATTTCGTTATCAGTTGATTCGAGTCGTATTTTTTTAAAACAAACCAGCATTGCAAAAACAGCCTCTGGATTACAATTTTTTGTTCGAGGTCAAAACTCAACTGTTAACGGAGCAAATTTAGATGTTCACTATTATTTAAAAGTGCTAAATGCGAGATATCAAAATCAAAATACAATGATTAATACCGATGCCTTTGTTGTTGATTATGACCCTGAGTTGCAATTGCAAAATGATAATACAAAAACACTTAAGCAGTCTTTAACTGTTGTTTTGCATGATTTACTAAAACTTAATAGTACGGATTCGTTATATAAAAAATTTAAATATCAAAAATTTAAGTTTGAGCATGATTTAAAAACTTCGAGTTACCAGTTTAAGTTTTTAGCCCATCGTTTGTTGGGTTTTACAGAAGACCATACTTTGGTTGCTCAGTATCCTGAGGTTAAGGATCGTCCTGACCTAAAGCCTGAGGATGAGCAAATTACCCTTTTTGCTCACCGAAAAGGTGAACTGATGGGAGTCGATCTTTTAGGTTTTTTTACTGATATCGTAGAATCAATTTTAAATAATAAATTTGCAAAAACGCAGTGGGATTTGGCGGGGATACCAAGCTCTAACCCTGCTAATACGCCCTTTGGGAATGCTTATTGGAGGTTGGTCAGGGTTGAAACGGATTTATCGCCCAAACCCCTATACCAATCTGTCGGTGTCATTGAACATGTTTGGTCAGGATGGCATATCAGCCAATCTTCATTACAAGATTTAATTGCTGAAATTAAAAACCAGTTTGAAATGAATGATAAAAGTTTTCAGTTAATTGAAAAAGAAAAATTTATGCTGGTTAAATCTATGGATTTTTATAAAATTGCCGCAATCTTTTCGGTTTTACCGACAGGAGTTACAAAAATAGAAGCCTTACTTAAAGATGTTAAATCGACCTATAATTTGAATAAAAAAAATTGGGTCGAGGGATTTTTCTCGGAAGTTTCAAAAAAAATGGGAAATGGTAACTCTTCTAATGAGCCTTTAATTGTTGATAAAATTGCAAAAATTTTGGGTGCTGGGAATTTAGATTTGGGTTACCAAAAGATTAGTCACATGTGCCAAGAAGAATTTGAAAAATCAAATTCGGATGGTGCTTTTCCGGTGAGGGGAGTGTGGAGAAATGGACAAAACTATGAATGTTTAACGGGTTGGTTAGAAGAGCTATTGGATCTGTCGCAAAAAAAGCCAATAAGCAAAAAAGAGCAAGCTAAATGGGTGAGCCAGGTTTTATCGATATTAGAAAAAAATATCCCCACTCGTCTTTTGATGAGTTTTTTGGATGAGTCTGATTATTTATTTGTTATTCGTTTTAACGGCTTTCGAACGGGAGACGAGGATGGCGATTTAGAAGTGTTTTCAAATACCTACGGTAGCCCTAAACAAGACATCCCTTATGCAAACGGTTTAATGAGTGATTTATCAAGGCGCACTCGCGTGTTACCTGTCGAAATTGATCGTTCTCAAGGGGGATTTAACTAATGAAAAATGTATTACATAAAAATATATTTAATAGAGGCAAACTAAATAAAAATATAAAATCATTTATTCTTATCTCGCTTGTTTCAGGTTTTTTAATCAGTTCGAGAGCTGTGGCTAATCAAGAATATATTATTTATTCAGATTTTAATGCTACTCAACTAGCTGTTACCGTAGGCGCTTCGGCTAGTAATTTTAAACAGGGGCCCATTGATTTTTGTAAAAAAAATAAATTATCATGTCGTCCTTTTTTATCTTATGACGAAGGTCAAATTGCATTTAATTTAAATGCGAGTTGGCTTGCCGAGGCTCAAATTGTTTCTACTCCAATAAAAATTGAACAAATGGTGGCTCTTGCTAAAAAAGGATCTTTTAAAAATCTTAAAGTTGATGCCTTTGATTTAAATTATAAATCTTCTTTAAAACTAGGGACAGCGACTGATGATTTTAACCAGTGGGGACTCAATAACCAAGGCTTGCCACAGCCTCTTGATTTAGAACCATTAAAAGCCTTTTCTATACAAGCAAGATTTGGGCAAGACATTCAGGTGCCTCAAAAACAAAGTCTTAAACACTTAAATAAAGTTATTGTAGCGGTATTTGATACGGGAATTGATATTAATCACCCTCAATTAGCTGGAATAATCAAAAAAAATATAACCGAATGTCAGGCTCTAGAAAAATATAAAATTTGCTTGAGTCTGTCCCCTCAGGCTGAGTGCGATAGTATTTGGTTTAACTTAAAAAATCCTGAAGTCGACTTAGATAAAAATGGTTACCCGCTTGATTGTAATGGTTGGTCAGTTGTAGGAGGCATTAACCCTGAAGGGATTAGAGGTCATTTTAATGTGCAAGATCAGTTAGGTCATGGGACCCATGTTGCAGGTATTATTGGGGCTCAAAAGCTTTCGCCATTAAATGGGGGTATCCAAGGCGTATCAAGTCATATTGAACTGTTACCTATTCAAGTGATAAATGAGGCTCCTTCAGAGCCAATTAAACCATTATCATTAAACTCAGGGGTTGTGCTAATAAGGTCTTCAAAATTGAAATCTCAGGAACAGCTATCTTTAGATCCTCATGAGGCCAAGTTACCAAGGGGGCGATTTTTAGCGGATATGGTGGCGCGAGGAGTTTTGTATGCATTGGCTTCGGGTGCAAAAGTTTTTAACTTTAGTCTAGGGTGGCCTCAAAATCAGGACTCCGAATTTTTACGTCAACTGATTGCTTATGCCCAGTCTCAAGGTGTAATTGTTGTGGCGGCAAGTGGTAACGATTCAACTCGGGCTCTTTTAAGACCTTGTGCCTACTCAGGTGTTTTATGTGTCGGAGCCTCTCGGCCTGATGGGGCTATTGCCCATTTTTCTAACTATGGAGCGGGAGTTGATCTTTTAGCCCCCGGAGTTCATATTTTATCAACATGGCCTATGGGGCTAAGAGCCAAAAGATTTAGAAATCAATCTGGTTATGAGTATTTGTCAGGCACTTCGCAGGCGGCTCCCTTTGTTGCAGGGGTTGCTGCCGATATGATGGCTCAAGGTTACTCTTCTGATCAAGTTAAATCATTTTTAATGGCGAGTGCTCAAAAACCGCTTTCTCCATTGCCCTTAAAAGAAGGGCTGTCTCACGAATCATCGCCTCGATTTTTTGACCCATCAGAAAATATTAAAACTCATTATGTATCCTTCGGAAATATAAATTGGCAAAAGGCACAGTCGATATCAAAAGAATTTAAGTTACTTGGCTTAGCCAATAAAGAAAAAATTATTGTGCCTATTGATTTTCAAAATCATGAGGTTCAATTTTCCCTTCCTCTAGTTAATTTGTCATTACAGGCTTCTAAAATTGATGATTGGGATTTTTCAGTAAAAGTTGTCCAGTCAAATCACCCTTTTCAAAAAACAATATTAACTGATGTTTGGCCAGAAGTTGTTTCAGCTGTTATCTCTGACTCTTCTGGTTTACCTTGGCAATCATTTGAAACAAAAAATATAAATGTGGTTTTAAAACTTCCTAAGGAATTAGAAGCTCTTAAAAAAATGCCAGGTGAGATAACCTTATTTGTTGATGTTAAAAATAAATCTTTAGGGATGAAAGGATTGACCCATAATCAGTTTTATCCACAAATCGAGTTTATTAGGCCTATAAATCAGCTTTTAGCTTCAAAATCAGCTGATCATATTAAAATTAATCAAACGATAAATCCCAACTCGCGCCTGTTACCAATTGATCAAATTTTTGATAATAACAAATATGATCGAGATTATTTAGGAATTGAGCAGGGGTTAAAAAAACAAACTCTATTTATTCTTAAGTTTAATGATCAGAGCTACAATAAGTATGATTTAAGTGGTTTTGATTACACCAAAGAAGATCTTTTAGAATCAAGGGAGCAGTATTTAGCCCGGGGTGATTTTAATGGGGATGGCAAATCAGATTACTTACTTGGCTATTATACCGAAAAGCAAGATGAGTTGCCATTGCAAAAATTTTATTTATTTGGCTCTGAGGGCCAGATACTTAATAAGTGGGTCTATAGTAATCCAAAAGCTATTATGCCCTATGAGGTATCTTGGTATAGGTTACCCAGTGGAATGATGCGCCCTGCTTGGGTCGGCCCAGGGTTATTGCCTAATAAAACTCGGGGAGTTCGAGATTACTGGGAAAATCCTGACGATCAAGAGCCAGAAAAAGTGAGGCTGTATTATTTAGATCATAACTTTGAGCTAGGAGCCATATCGCCCGAAGAGTCAGAATATTTTGTTGATCTGATTTTTGATGAAAAAAATATGAATGATGGTTTAGAGCTTATTATCGCTCAGCAAGGCGGCAGTTCATATAGGCCCGAATTTAATTATTCATTCTTTTCGGCGCGATTTGATGGCAAAAATATAATTAAAAAGAAAAATATATTATCTGCTAGATTTCATAATTTGTTAGAGACTCAATATGGACCACTCACAAATTTGGATACCCAACTGGGTACAAATAATCGAGGTCTATATTGGTTTGGGTTTCACTCACTTAGAAATTTGCAAATTTCATTGTTAGATAGTGCGGCCCCACTGAGGCTTGATAGTGATGTGCTTAAGCCTCGTCAGCTTGACTTTGATGGAGCCTTATTTGTGAGGGCCGCATTTATGGGGCAAAAAACCAAAGGGGCTTTTGTGTTTACAAACTCAGAAATTCAATATCACGATTTAGTTTTAGATAAGACATCTTCAACAAGTTTAGAGCGCTATACTTTTTTTCCAAGCCGATTGATGACGAATTTGTATTTTCCAATTGCCATTCGAAATGGGTCAAACTCTGAAATGATACCTGGCCTATTTACTACAGAGGGGTCAAATTTACACCAAAGCTTGCAAATAGTTGTACCCATTTTTGCTAATGATAATTCTGAGTTTGAACTTTTGGCCCCAGCATGGTTCAAAATTCAAGCTCAAGGTGATAAGCAGGGGGGTTCTTGCTTATCACTTGAAACTCCTTTGCCTTTAAAACAAGGCGGGGTGGCTATGGACTATCTTTGTGGTAACCAAATCCTGAGGTGGCCTTTAGCTTTTTAACTATTGAGTCGTTACGTATGTAACAAAAGGAGAGATGAATGAAAACATCAATTTTTAAAGTAGGAGCTGTGATGGCTTTATCTACCATGGCCTTTATCGGTTGCGATGGCGGTGGGAGTGGTAGCGTAAGCATTGGTGGCAGTGGGGGAGTTATTTACTATCCTTATGAAACAGTTTATGGATCTGTTTGCCAAACCTCTGAACCAACCCCTGGTTGCACCTTTGACCGGATATCAGGTAAGCGAATTTCAGTGATGCAAGATCCTCATTATAATGATTATGGCCATGGTTCAGATGATGTATGGTTTGTTGAGTTTGATGGATCAGGCTGGGGGTCAGTTTATAATGAAAAAGGTAAATTTCAGTATACGGCCAAAGCCAGTGAGTTTGCCGGTTGGGTTACAGGCTCTACCATTGGTGTAGGAACAACAGGTATGTTTTGGGAAAACGTAAATTATGGCTCTTATTGGTTAGGAAAAAACGGTGTTCTTTATTCAGCTAATTCTAAAAGTTCAAATTTTGGTCAAGCTATTAATGATAAAGATGCTCAAGATGCTACTGATCTTAATTTGGCCGCACTTAAATCAGATTCAAATAAAAAATTAGTCAGTATGGCGGCTAAAAAACTTGAGCAAAATTATGGATTTACTTCAGAAAAAGCTCATGCCGTCGCAAGCGCTCTTAACTCTTGGGCAATAGCTGCCGCGGATCGAGGTAAAACAACAACTAAAGATATGGATAAAACTTTTAAAGCGGTTTTTGGTGTGCAGTTTTCTGATGCACTTGTAGCGGTTAAAGACCTTCAATCGGGTGATACGCAATCTATGAAAGAGTTAACAAACCGTTCAGCTTCAGCCATGGGTTTAAAGCCTCACCAAGCTCAAAAGTTTATCAAAGAAATGTATAAATCAGCTTTAACAGAATGGGGTTATAGTATCGATCAAATCAATTGGTAACACTTATTAGAATAATTTATAACAAGTTTATAGAGTTTTTAAAATAGTTGCCTAAAAGTACTAAAGTAAAATTAAATTTTAAAAGTCAGTTTAGATAAATCTAAGCTGACTTTTTTTTGAGTAACACAAAAATAGAAATACGCCTTTGGATTTAGGCCCATGCATGCATGGCGGGGCAAGAAAATTATTTTTCAGCATCGACTAGATAGAAAAAAGTTCTAACTTAACCCAGTTTGATTTTTTTTGATTTACTAATCCAATATAAGAATAATCTGAGTCAGCTAAATGGCAAATAAGGTAACAATGAGGTTGAACTTCAAAAAAATGCCACTCTAAAGGGTTGAGTCCAAAATTGGCTAATTTTGATTTTAAAATAAAATTGGAAAAGCTTTTAGGCTTTTTTAAATAGGATTGAGAAGCGGGTAACTGATTGTCTTGGGTTAATAAATTGGTATTTGAATCAAGTTTTTGATTTGAATCTGCGATATAAATTTGGCTTTGTGTGAGGCTCATGGTGGGCTCCTTTGTTGTTGTATGAGATAACTTTGATTAGGCAATCTGCATACCGGACAGAACCTGTGCAAAACCTACTTGTATTGGATTTGAACAAAAAAATTTCTAATTTATTATGATTTTAAAGACATTAATTCTTGAAACGCAGAAATAATGAGTTTATTTGCTGATCAGACTAGATCTTATGGTTTTTTTATGAAAAATATACATTAAATCCTGATTTTGAACTCTTGGTAATATTAAGTTTTCACAAGTTTATTGCGTGACCTATCAATTCAATATGACAAAAGTCTAATATTTATTTTTAAGGCTAAATCGACTGATGCATAATTTTTACTTAAAGGTAAACTAAATGCTGGCAGAGGTAATTAGTAATAGATAGTGGAATAGTGGAATAGTGGAATAGTGGATAAGGGTTGGAAAAAGCATCCAGAAAAGCGGTTAGATCTACAAATTCTATTGATCTCAATAGTTTTTTAAGAATTAAGGAATAAAATGTATTATTTATTAGTACTTTTGATTTTGCTAATGGGTTGTTCGCAAGTTAAAAACACAATTGACCGTCAGACAGCTAACCAGCCCAATGATTTGTGCCAACCCATAAATAATAAACTATATGATGATACGAGGATTAATCAATCAGCCCAACCGCTGCTATTGTTTGCCGAAGGTGGCCTAATCCATATTGTTCGCTGTGATGAGTTGGGTAACTCAAGTTTTTTGACTGAGTGTAAACAAGTTCATGGGAGCAATCAAAAAATAGATATAACGACCTTTAAAAATCATCTTAATTGGTCTTTAAAATATATATCTCAAAATTCATTGCCATTAGATGCCTTATATTTAAAGCGGTCTATAGAACAGGTTAAATCTATTATTAATTATTTTGATGTCAGTTCAAATAAATTAGATTTATCATTTCGTGATTGGTCTAATCAATTAAATGAAATCGAAAAAAGAAGGAGCGCTTTGCCAGAGCAAAGCATTGATCAAAATCATTATAATAAATTTATAGATAAAATAATTAATCAATTAGCTAGCTCTATTATAAAAAGCACCGAATCATTTGTAATTGGGCCCAACCATGGAATTATGTATGAACTATTAAATACTTATTTAAATATTAGTTCAGATGTGATTTTTAAGGTCACACGCGATAAAGATTATATTTTATATTCGCCTAATAAAAGTGAATTAGAGGGGCTGAATTTTAAAATTAAAAATCAGTTGATGTTAGATTTTGATAAAAAACTTTTTATTAACTTAAAAAGTTCTCAAATTACTCAAAGCCAGTGGTATGAAGTGATGGGGTATAACCCTTCGAGTGTAAGCCTATGTGCGGATGAACCTGTTGAAAATGTTTCGTTACCAGAAGTGTTAAGCTTTATAAATAAAATTAATCAAAATGATAAAAAGTATAACTATAGGTTACCAAAATTAGAAGAGTGGAATTATGTCTTTGTTAAAAGCAGAAACTTACCTGTAAAAACCGAACTTGATGTTGTGAGCGAAAAGGGGTTGCCCCCAAACAATGTTCTGAGTGATTTTGCGACTTCGGTAAATAATTCTTATGGATATTATTACTATAAATGTATGATTACAGATGGCGCTGCGAAAAAAAACTGTGAGATTATTCATAAAATTTCAAATTATATTAACTATAATTTGCCCACATATTCATTTTATTCAAGCGCCTCAAGTCGTAATGGTTTTCGACTTGTAAGAGAAATAAAACATTAGCCATTTTTTTTTAAGCTATTCATACAGCCCTGAATTTGTCTTCAAAATATGCGGAACTAGTACTGCGACCATTTAATTTTTTTCGGTTTTGGTCCTGCTTTTCTGCGGCTTAAATCAAAAGGACCTTCTCGCGACGAAAGGCCTGTGTAGGGTTTAAATACAAAACCGGCAAAAATTAAATGGTCGTAGCACTAGCATTAACAGATTTGTAGTTCAGGCATCGCTTTCTATAAACTATTATGCCCTTAAAAAATAAGGGCATAATAAATTATAAAACTTAACTAAAAGTTTTTTTAATAGGTGTTTTTATATTCATTTGGAAAATAGTCAAAACCAGGACTGATTTGCTTAAATCGCCCTTCTCTTGATCGTTCTGGACTTTTGTGATTTTGAAGCTGCTGCTTTTTCTTTTTAATTTGGTTAACTAGTTTGTCACAAGCTAGGTCCACTGAGGTATAAAAATCATCATTTATTGAGCGAGCTTGATAGTAACCCCATGGGCTTTTAACTTTTATTACAACCTGAGGTTGATTTTTAGATTTACTGATTTCTACGGTCCATTTTGAATTTTTCAGTAAAAATCTTGAAACACCTTCGAGCTGCTGATTTATGTATGTTTCAAGTGATTCTGAAGCATCTATTTTTCGATATATGTACTGATATTCCATGAAAACTCCCATTTGGGTAGATTGAGTTAATTATTAGTGTTTAGATTTTCTATTTAAACCTTAAGTCCTTACCCCTCCTTTCTTTGATGGCTCTTTTTTATCTTCTATCTAGACTTTCGGTGAGTTGAAATAATACTTAATAATAAAATTAAAAATATTTTAAATTTTTTTTGATATAAGCGCTTTTAGTTTAAAATCGAGAGGAGTGTATACTTTTGAGATATATTTTAGTCTTAAGTCTATTTTGAACAGATAGGGAGAGGCCGAATAATTATATAGAAGGTAGGAAACTGGATATAAAATGAATAAAGAAAGTCATTTAAGATTAAACATTTTTGATTCTATTTTAGAGCCGGTTATGTATGTAGATAAACACGCTGTTGTTGTCTATTGCAATGATGCGGCGGCTGAAATGTTGGGTAGTAGCAGTCGAAAAATTATTAGGTCTCATTTGCCCATATCACAGATCATAAAGTTTGAAAAATCTATAGCTGATTTAAATTTAATGGAGTTGATTAATGAGCCAACTCCTTATGTTGAAACAAATTTCGAAAGCGTTTACGGAAAAATGGGGCGCGTTCAGGTTTCAATTCAAAAAGGCGGTGAGATTTTAAACTCATCTCAAATCATACAAGACAACTCGGGAATAGGTAACATTGACAATAAAAATTACCAATGGATCGTTTTTTTAAGAGATGTAACTTTAGAGCAAACTTTGCAAACTAAATATCGGTCTGAGTTAGAAAAAAAAGAGAATTATATCACCGAGCTAGAAGTGGCAAGGGCGGAGCTTGCGGATTACTCAAAAAACCTTGAAACTAAAGTGGAACAAAGAACTCATGAGTTAGCTTATATGAACCGGCTTATGGGAGCTCTTTTGGATAGCCTAGGACAAGGATTTTTTATTTTTAATGAACAAGGTCGGGTGCTTGATATATCAACTAAGGCTTGTGTCGAAATTTGTGGTCATGATCCAAAGGGTAAGTTAGTAACAGATGTACTCGGCTTTAATAATGATAAAGCTGATAAATTTAAAAAGTGGATGAAGACTGTTTTTGCAGAAATGTTACCTTTTGAGGATTTAGCCCCACTAGCGCCTTCTCAAATTACCTCGCCCAAAAATCGAGCGATTGAGCTTAAATATTATCCAATTAGGTTAAATCAAGAGTCTATTGATGGAGTTGTTACTGTAGCGACGGATATTACAGATTTGATTCAAGCTCAAAATGATTTTGCTAAGGAAAAAGCAAATTCTGAAATGCTATTTAAAATGATCGCACATGAAAACCAATTTAAAATCTTTTTTCAAGACACTCAAAATCTAATTAAAATTTTAACTGATAATCAAAAGGCAAACTATGATGCTAATGAGGTTTTAAGAATACTTCATACGCTTAAAGGGGGAGCTTTGCAGTTTGGTCTTATTGAGCTGGCAGAGCTAGCCCATCAGGCCGAACAGTTACTTGTGTTAAATCCTCTTAATAACGACGATCAAGTTATTGAATTAAATCAGATGAGTCAGAATAAAATGTGTATTGCTAATAAAATTGATGAAATTAAATCTTCTTTTGATCGATTTACAAATGATTACTCGATGATCATTAGTAAATGGGGTCAGAATTCAACTTCAGGGCTTAACTTAGATGAAAATAAGATTATAAGTTTTGCTAATAATCATTTGTCAGCTTGGCCCGGACTAAATGAGTTATTTTTAAATGAGTTTTTATATGAACCAATTAAAAATTATCTTGAACCCCTTAATGAGGTTTGGATGGATACAGCCAAACAGTTAGGCAAGGCCGTTATGCCTATTCAAATTAATCATAAAGATTTAAAACTTTGGATGACTCCTTATCGTAAGATTTTAAATACATTTATTCATGTTGTTCGAAACTCTGCTGATCATGGAATTGAGTTTAAAGTTGAGCGCGAAAAACATAATAAATCAGAATTTGGATTATTTAAAATTGATATTCAGATCAGTAATCAAGATATTATATTTAAATTTTCAGATGATGGGGCAGGGATAGATCCTCAAATTATAAGAAATAAATTAATTGATAAGGGGGTTGATGTAGCTAAGCAATCTGATGAACATGTCATTCAACATATTTTTGACCCCCAGTTTTCGACCAAAAACAATGTTTCTTTAATTTCAGGTCGTGGAGTAGGAATGGATGCTGTTGCCTATGAGGCTTCTAGACTTGGAGGTCAGGTTTGGGTCAAGTCAAAAAAAGACCAAGGCTTAGAATTGTTTGTTCGAGTTTCTTATATTCGGCCCAATGTGAATAGCTATCATGTTGCGTCTTAATTTTCATCCTTACGATCACTTCGATTTTTAAAAAACCTGTTACAGAGCAGTGACTTTTTTAAAATTCAAACGATAATGTTACCAATCAAGGGTATATAATGACTGTTAAAAATTTAAGTTGTGATCAGCTTTATCAGATTTGGGTGAGTGACCCCGATTGGATTACTGTTGTTGATTTACGGAGTTTGATTGAATATGAATCGGGCCATATTCCGGGCGCTATTCATTCAAATCCAGAGAGCTTAGAAGAGTTTATTTTAAAGTCTTCTAAGCAAAAGCCTCTTGTTTGTATTAGTACAGATAAGCAACTAGAGGATAAGGTTTTAGAAATTCAAAAAAAATATGAGCAAGTGTTAATGTTAAAAAACTGTATGGATTGGCCTCAAAAAGGGTTCGCACTAACGGGGCAAAAGCCAAATCAATGGATGTCATCAAAGGAGATTCATATGAACTCATCTAATATATTTGTTTACCAACTGTTTGAATCGCAATCGTCAACTTACACCTATATCATTGGTGATAAGGTGACTCAAGAAATGGCTATTATTGACCCTGTTTTAGAAACAGTTGATCGTGATTTAAAATTTATTCAAGATCTAGATGGGAATTTGCTTTATGTTCTTGATACCCATGTTCACGCCGACCATATCACAGGCGCTGGTGAAATTAAAAAAAGGGTTCACGCCAAAACAGCTGTAAGCAAAGCTGCTCATGTCGATTGTGTAGATATTCCTCTGGAGGATGGCCAAGAACTCTTATTAGGGGATAAAAAAATTAAAGTTATATCTACGCCAGGGCATACAAGTGGATGTATGAGCTTTTATTTTGAAGGCAAATTGTTTTCTGGAGATGCCCTATTGATTAGAAGTTGTGGTAGGACTGATTTTCAGCAGGGATCAAGTGAAACTCTTTATTTGTCTGTTACCGAAAAACTTTTTACTTTGCCTGATGAGACAGAAGTTTATCCTGGCCATGATTATAGGGGCTTTACTCGTTCAACTATTGGGCTTGAAAAGGCCCTAAATTCACGGCTGGGACGGGGGATTAAAAAAGAGGAATTTGTAAGAATTATGTCTGAGCTTAAATTAGCTCATCCTAAAAAAATTCAAGAAGCGTTGCCAGCCAATATGGCTTGTGGAGCGCCAAAAGACATGCGGGTCTTGCATCCTCAAATTTCAGACGGCATTCCTGAAGTCAGTGTTTTTCAGGTTAATGAAGCAAAGCAAAATGTGTTATTATTAGATGTTCGAAGACCCGATGAGTTTAATGCTGAATATGGTCATATTGAAGGGGCAAAGCTGGTTACTTTGGGTGCAGAGTTGACCGAATATTTGGCCCGGGGTGATAAATCAAATGAAATTGTTTTTGTTTGTCGAAGTGGAGGACGATCGGGCCAGGCAACTTCGCAGGCTTTGCAATTGGGTTACTCTAAAGTGGCCAATATGGTTGGCGGGATGATTACATGGAACTTACAAAAACTGCCAATAGTTAGGGACGGAGCAAATTAGTCCAATCAGGTTTTAAGTTGATTTTTTTGAATATTACTTTGGGTCATGCTTTGAGCATTAATGAGCGCCATAGCAGCCCTTGATTTTTAAAAAAAAAGTTTTAAACTTAGTTTTGTTGAGTAGTTAAGAGTAGTTAAGAGTAGTAAAGTGAGCATTTGAGTTAGATTTATTAGATTAAGCATAATCGCAAAAAGGGAGGTTTTATGCCGGTGGAATGGATGAATGCATTAATGGGTGGAGTGCTAATTGGTTTAGCTGTTACTATTATGCTACTTTTTAATGGACGAGTTACGGGGATTGCTGGAATTATATACGGAGTTTTTAATCCGCAAAAAGGTGACTTTCAATGGCGATTTTACTTTATGGCCGGGTTACTTATGGGTGGGTTTATTTTAAAAGGAGTTATGCCCGAAGCTTTTGAAAACAATTTATCTACAGATTATTTGACTTATGTTATTGCGGGTTTACTTGTGGGCTTTGGTACAGTTTTAGGAAGTGGGTGTACAAGTGGTCATGGAGTCTGTGGTATCAGCCGGTTGTCTCCACGATCAATAGTATCAACGGGGCTATTTATTGGGGCTGGAATTTTAATAGTTTATATTGTGCGAAGCATGGGGGTTTTATAATGACACAAGAAAATAAAGAAAGCGTTGTCGCCTTAGTTGTGGGTCTTGTTTTTGGTTTGGGTTTGGTTATTTCAGGAATGACTCAACCACATAAAGTTGTAGGATTTTTAGATTTATTTGGTAACTGGGACCCTTCACTTATTTTTGTTATGGGTGGGGCGGTTGCTGTGCATTTTGTTACTTATCGTATTGTGCGAAAGCGAAATTCGCCTATTGTTATGCCTAAGTGGCAAGTGCCAACAAAAACTGAAATAACAAAATCACTCATGGTTGGAGCTGTTTTATTTGGTATGGGCTGGGGGCTTGCTGGATTTTGTCCAGGGCCTGCGATAACAGCTGTTGCTAGTTTTCAAGTTGGGCCTATTTTATTTCTTGTCAGTATGTTACTAGGAATGTTTTTATTTAAATTGATTGATAAAAAAATTAAATTTAACAGATAATTGACTTAAAAAAATGCTGCCAGTATATATAAAGTTGGCGGTCAAAACTTGGTAACCTGATAAGAACTTCAAAATAAAAAGGTCTCTGATAAATTAGTTAAAATATGATAAAACAGATAGAGTTAATAAATATAAACAAACAAAGAGTTTAGTAAAAAAATACAGGAGAATTTTAAAAATGGAAATTATTGGTTATTTATCAAGTATTTTAATGGGGTTATCATTAGGTCTTATTGGTGGCGGAGGATCTATTTTAACAGTTCCTATTTTGGTCTACTTGTTTAAAATTGATCCGATATTAGCAACCGCTTATTCTTTATTTATTGTAGGATTAACGGCACTTTTTGGAGGCGTTCAAGCTTACCTAAAAGGGCAAGTTGATTTAAAAAGAGGACTTATCTTTGCTGGTCCAAGTTTTTTAGGCGTGTATATGGTGAGAGCCTTTATTATGCCAGCCTTACCTCAAGAAATTTTTTCTTTAGGGGGCTTGATTGTTACCAAGCCACTTCTGATAATGGGTGCTTTTGCCATTTTAATGGTTGTTGCTTCCTATTCGATGATTAAATCGCAACCTGTTAAAAACGAACAAGATGAAAATCAAAATAAATCAAAAATGACTGATATGCAAAAATATATGCTTATTGGCCTTGAAGGGCTTGTTGTTGGCGGGATTACCGGATTTGTGGGAGCAGGGGGTGGTTTTTTAATTATACCCGCTCTTGTGTTGCTAACAGGTATGCCTATGAAATTAGCGGTAGGGACTTCGCTGATGATTATTTCTTTAAAATCACTTTTTGGTTTTATCGGAGATATTCAGCACCAGGCAGTTATTGACTGGTTCTTTTTGGTGCAAATTGCAGTTATTGCCGTGGTAGGTTTATTTATTGGCGCACGATTAAAATCAATGGTCTCTGAAAAAGCATTAAAAAAAGGTTTTGGTTACTTTGTTTTGGTCATGGGTATGTTTGTACTCTGGGATCAGGTACAAAAAATATTGGGTTAAAACTATTTTTAATAGCTTGGCCTATTGAAATAGTTATTCTTTTTAGAAGTGTTCAGATTTTGAAGTTATTAGCTTTCACAGGTTGTGAGAGCCTCCTAGCTCTTTACTAAAGTCCTTTTAAAAATGATTTTTTGGCAAAAACAAACGTGATTAAAGTCTAGATCTTTTAAATTATTTAACCCTAAATTGCCAGATAGCAAACTTGGTTGTGAAAATTAAATTTATCACTGAATGAATCGGTGATAATTACCAAGGAGCATGGATGCTGGCACAACTTTTTAAATCATCGTTATTGGTTCTTTTACTTTTCATTTCAACAACAGGTATAGCTCATACTCAAGCAAGCGAAACTCAGCTAAAACCCATGATAGTTGGCGGGGGAGAGGCTCAGCCAGGAGAGTTTCCATTTATAGTTTCTTTATATAAAGGTTACCATTTTTGCGGAGGATCGTTAATTGATAAAAATTGGGTTTTAACTGCGGCCCATTGTGTGACAGGTAGTAAATCATTTGAAGTACGTATTGGTTTATTTGATCAAAAAAATTTAAATCAAGTTGAAGTTCGAAAAGTAAAAAATGTAATGATTCACCCCCAGTATAATAAACAAGTTGATCATGATTATGATTTTGCGCTGGTCGAATTAGATGCCTCTTCAAATACTCAGCCAATTGAGCTTAACCGTGTTGATTTTAACTCTCAGTCAAGAACGGGTGATGTTATGTTTACTGTTGCGGGTTGGGGCACCCTAAAAGAGGGAAGTTACCAATCTCCTAAAATATTACAAAAAGTTGAGGTTCCATTTATTGATTTAGACACTTGTGAAAAGTCTTACCCAAATCAAATGAGTGAACGCATGCTTTGTGCGGGTTACCAAGATGGTGGTAAAGATTCGTGCCAAGGAGATTCGGGTGGACCTTTAGTGACTCAAGATGCCTCAGGAAAAGCCATATTGGCTGGTGTCGTAAGTTGGGGTAAGGGCTGTGCTAGGGCCAAGTACTACGGGGTTTATGGCCACGTATCGACTGTATACGATTGGATTAAAGACCAAATTAACTAAGTTGTATTTTCACCTGACTTGCTAAAGTAAAATAGACCACCTCAAACAGCGCGTGGTCTATTTTATTTGATAAGTGCCCTCGCCCCCCTTCGGGGCTAGCGCTTAAAAAGGCCGTAGTGGCCTTTTTGTCGAACACAGGTAGAGCCATTTCTGCACAGTTTATTAGCATCACTATTTTTTTACTAACTTACTGATAGTATGGGTTATAGTTTTATTTTTACACTAAAATCTAGTAATATAACGCATTAAAATCTATATAATTTTTGCATTAAAATCTAGAAAATGTGGTACAATAAAGTCTATAAGGAATCGATATGGGAAATACAAATATGACTCCGAAATCTAAGAAATTGGGACATCAGATCCTAGGGGAAACATTAGCTAAAGCTAACCTTTCTTCAAATAAGGACGTCATTCGATCTGCTGATATCGACAGAACCACAAGAGAGCGTCTTGTTCGAGCTGGATATCTCGAAGAAGTAGTAAGAGGCTGGTATTTACTAACCAACCCTGCAGGAAAAGGCACCAGCACTCTTTGGTTCAGTAATTATTGGGAGTTTGCGAAACAATATTTGGAGGATCGCTTTGGAGCTGATGGATATTGTTTATCTCCAGAATCGTCCCTCAATCTTTTTTCCGGCCAGGGAGTCATCTCTAATCAAATCGTAATTTTAACAAAGAAGACTTCGAATCAAGTTTTAAATCTTCCGCATGATACTTCGATTCTGTTTTATACCGAAAATAAAAATTTCCCTAAAAATCTATTTAAATATGAAGGTCTAAATACCTTTCCTTTAGCAGAAGCAATCTGCCGAGCATCACCTAATTTTTTTATCGAGCAATCCTTAAATGCAGAGATCTGCTTAAAATTAATAGGGTCAGCCGCAGAACTATCTCGTGTTTTATTATCTCAGAGTTTAGTTTCAGCCGCTGCACGTATTTCAGGAGCCTATCAACAGCTTGGAGATATCAAACGAGCCCAACAAATTATCGATGATATGGCGGCAGCAGGTCGCCAAATTTCTCCGGTTAATCCGTTTGAGCAAAATATATTATGCCTTAAGGGAATTGAGCGATTAAAATCCCCGTATGCTGGGAGAATTGAAGCTCTTTGGCATAAAATGAGAGATGATGTTTTGGCAAACTTCCCTATCAATCCTGATTTTGATGATAAGACCTTGTTAACCATTATGGATAGACTATATCGAGAAGATACTTATCACTCACTCTCTATTGAGGGTTACCAGTTAACTGAGGATTTGATTGAGCGAATTAAAAACGGTCAATGGAGCCCAGAGAATATTCAAACAGATAGTGAACAAAAAAATGCGCTAGCAGCTAAAGGATACTTAAATGCATTTAAAGCTGTTGGTGAAAGTGCCAAAAAAGTAATAGTAAATAAATCCGATCCAGCCGAGGTCTTTTCAGATGATCTCCAGAATTGGTATAGGCAACTATTTACTCCTCTTGCTCAGGCCCAATTATTAAGAACAGAGGATTTAGCAGGATATCGAAACAACCAAGTCTATATTAATGGATCAAGACACGTTCCCCCACCTGTAGGTGCAGTACATGATTGCATGGAAACACTTGAGAAGCTTTTGAAAAACGAATCTTCTGCAGCTGTAAAAGCTATTTTGGGACATTTTATATTTGTATATGTTCACCCCTATACGGATGGAAATGGGCGAATTGCGCGGTTTCTTATGAATCTTATGTTTATCACTGGCGGCTACAATTGGACTGTCATTAGAGCCTCCGAAAGAATGAAGTATATAATCGCCCTCGAAGAAGCATCGACGAAGGGTAACATTATTCCATTTGTAAATTTTTTGTTCTCAGAAATGGAGCATTGGGCCGGTACAGTAAAAGCCATAAGAGAATCACTTGAGATGCCAACTTAAATACCGATGTACTAAATATAGTTAATTTAGAGACATGTGGAAGGTGCGATTTGATTTGATACTTTAGGATGTAGATGTTCCGTCTCACATATTCAGCCCCCCTTCGGGGCTAGGGCTCAAAAAGGTCGTAGTGGCCTTTTTGTCGAACACAGGTTCTCACCTGACTCCCTAAAATAAAAAAAACCACCGTAGGGTGGTTTGTTTTATTTGGTAGGGAGTACAGGATTCGAACCTGCGACGTCCACCTTGTAAGGGTGGCGCTCTACCAACTGAGCTAACTCCCTGTAGAAAGAGATGAATAGAACTATGAAGATATGCACTTGTTGTCAAGAGTGCAAAAACTGCTGCATATGGTTATACACGATGCGCTTTATATATAAAAAAGCAAATTAGACTTTTTCATATCTAGCTAGGCTTTAAGAGATGAATTGGCTCCAGATCAAGGAATAAAAGTTATGAAAAGAAATAGTAGGGTAATTTTTGAGTGCCCATTTTTTTAAATTGGGCGGAGGGGATTGCGCTGATTTAGGGTAATTAGCTATATTACTTGCGATGGCTTAGCTGTTTTCCGTTTTCGCATTTATACTGAGTTGAATCAGAAATATGAATAATTTGATAACTCATTTTTTTATCCCATTGTTTTTGAGGGAATAAAGATAAAATCATAACAGGTTTTTTACGAGAATCAGAATCATCTGATGAGTCCTGGTTATTGCCCTGATTAGGCGGGGGTTGGTTGGGGTTTGATGTATTTTTTTCGAGATCAGATGTTTTAAATCCGCGCAAAGTTAAATCAAAAAATTGATTATCAGGGGTTACCATTGAGGCTATAAAAACATGATTGTTTTCGTAGCCAATACCTGAAGAAAGAACTTCACAAGTTTCAGAGTTAAATTGTGTTACCTTTAAAAAGCGTTCCTTGTGATTATTAATAGTTTTAGTTGAAACGGTAAACAAAAAGTAACTATCACAAGCTACGCTTGTAGGAGCCCAAACTCCTTTGATTCCATTTGTATTCATAGTTACTTCGAGTCCCCATGGTATGGGCCAAGGGGTAAAGTCTCCACCATCTCCTCCATTTACAGCTTTTGAGTCAATTGGACAGCTATTTGAGTTTGATACGTCTGAAAAAGCATACGCATTAGAAAGTGCACTTAAAAGAAATGTAAATAAAAAAGTGGCAACCGTAAAATAAAATTTCATTATTCCCCCCCTAGGTCGATATCATTAGATTGTACTAAAACTTTGGCTGAACGATTCATAAAATAACCATTTTTTGCACGAAATATATATTTAGGCTTATCAAAATCGGGTTCAATCATTTTTCGTAAACGCTTGATGGTAACATAAACTTTATTGTCATGAATTAGAGGATCATAATTTTGTTGCCAGATATGTTCGACAAGATATTCCTTAGAAAAAGTCGTGCCAGGGTTGGTAATGAAAAGTTTTAGAAGGTCTAAAAGTACAAACTGGTTTTTAAAATCAATGCGGCCTAGTTTTAATTCGGTTACTGAATTAAGATTTGAATTAAAAATTAGATCATACTGATTGTGTGTGTCTAGATTAAGCTGGGCTAATTCAAGTTCGATTTGCTTGTATAATCGGGGCATATTTATAGGGTCTGTCATTTTTGAAGCGATTCTTAATTGAACTATGGCTAAATCTGTTTGACCTAGCTTGCGATGCGCTTTTGCTAGTAGTCCCATAAGTTGAATAGGAAAAATAAATGACTTGTAATTTTTTAACATATCATATGCTTCCCATAATACTTCAATGGCTTCGTTATATTTTTTTTGATCAATTAAAATTAAACCATTTAGTAGTATGGACGAGGCTTGTAGTTCGAAATGCGGTAACACTTCAAAAAATACTTTTAAATTATAAATTTCTCGCAAAGCTTCCTGGTAGCGTCCTTGCATGCGGTAAACAATAGCTAAAGCGCTAATGGCGTAGCAAGTGTCGGTTTTGTTTTGGCTATCAAGTGCTAGTGCTAAACTTTTTTGGGCGTATTCAAGAGCAAGGGGGATTTGGTTTCTGTATCCAGCGCATAAGCATAAAATATAAAAAGATTGAGAAGAGAGTTGAAGGCCGTTATTGAGTGCCAGATCCTGGATTTCCTCTTTGGCATTAGAAATCTTATCAGGCTGATTGGTCTCAGCGTAAAGATAAAGTAACCTATTTTGAATTTTAAAGTAGAGTGTAAAATCTTTACTTTCGAGGGCAAGCCATTTGGCTGACTCAAAAGAGATAAGAGCTTTTTGAAACTCGCCTAATTTGTACTGAAGATCAGCCTTTTCAAAAGCAAGATCGACAGATCTCTCTATTTTAGGAGAGGAAGAGGAAGAGGAAGGGGGGGCTAAAGTTGGTAAATCAAAATTTGTATTCATAAAATGGGGTTTAACCGAAGGACAAGCTAAAAAATCTGTACACATCTGTCAACAGGGTTTTTCAGAAATCAGATATTTTTGAGGGATATCTTAATATGAAGTTGGTTTAATATCATTAAATCAAGTAGGGAAGAAGTCTATTGTAAAAAAGAAGTATAATCTGCCTAAGCAGGCTAAGGGCGCTATGCGCGCCCTTTAGCTTGGTTTAAAAGCTTAAAAATTAAGCTTTTAGTGAGTTTGGTGAGTGTGGCCCGTGTAGTGGGCCTTAATATGGCTGTCTTTTTGGTTTTTAGCCTTAAATAACTCTTTAGGGTTTTTAATTTCTAAAGCATTCACTAAAACTTGGTCTACATGATCAACCATAATAATTTTAAGATCTTTCATAACCTCTTTAGGAATGTCTTTAAGGTCTTTTTCATTTTCTTTGGGGACAATAATTGTGCGGATGCCGCCGCGATGAGCGGCTAGGATTTTTTCTTTAAGTCCTCCGATAGGTAACACTTTGCCTCTTAGGCTGACTTCGCCTGTCATGGCGACGGTTCTTTTAACGGGAATTTTAAGAATAGAAGAGACAATTGAAGTGGTTAAAGCAATGCCAGCCGATGGCCCATCTTTGGGAACGGCCCCCTCGGGAAGGTGAATGTGAATATCATTATTATAAAAATATTCTTTTTCGAGACCAAATAAGGGCCCTCTTGATCTGACATAGCTCATGGCTGCCGAGCAAGACTCTTTCATGACATCCCCCAATTGTCCGGTAACAGTAAATTTACCTTTGCCGGGGACTACGGTGGCTTCGACAGATAACAGATCTCCCCCTACCTCAGTCCAAGCCATTCCGTTGGTTAGGCCAATGTCATTGGTTGATTCGATTTTTCCGAATTTATATTTTTCGGCGCCGAGAAGCTCGACTAATTTTTTATGGTTCACGTTGTATGTTTTTTTGGTAACAGTCTTTTTTTTGTTAAGCTGATTTAAAGCTTCGTCTTTAACAATTTCATGGGCGAGCTTGCGGCAAACGGTTGCAATTTGTCTTTCAAGGCTGCGTACTCCCGCTTCGCGAGTGTAGTAACGAATTATGCTTCTTAAAGCATCGTCTTGTAGGGTAACACCGCGATCAATAAGTCCATGATTTTTAAGTTGTTTGGGAATTAAATATTGTTTGGCAATATTAAATTTTTCATTTTCGGTATAGCCTTCAATGGTAATAATTTCCATTCGATCAAGTAAAGGGCGAGGAATCGTGTGAAGAGAGTTTGCCGTAGCAACAAACATGACTTTTGATAGGTCATAATCAAGTTCTAAATAATGATCTTGAAAAGAATTGTTTTGTTCGGGGTCTAAAACTTCGAGCATGGCGCTGCTGGGGTCACCCCTAAAATCTGAAGCCATTTTATCAATTTCATCAAGCAAGATAACAGGGTTACCCTTATCCATTTTTCGAAGAGATTGAATAATTTTTCCGGGCATGGCGCCAACATATGTTTTGCGGTGCCCCCTAATTTCGGCTTCATCGCGAACGCCGCCTAAGGATACTCGGGCAAAGGGCTTATTAAGAGCCCGGGCAATCGAGCGAGCCAAGGATGTTTTTCCGACACCGGGAGGGCCAGCTAGACATAAAATAGGTCCTTTTAAGTCGGGGGCAAGTGAGAGAACAGAAAGATACTCAACCACTCGTTCTTTAACTTTATCAAGTCCCCAATGGTCTTCGTTTAAAACTTGATTGGCAAAGGTAATATCGTGTCTTTCTTTTGCGTAATCGTTCCAAGGAAGCGAAAGAACCCAATCAATATAATTTCTAACAACGGTGGCTTCGGCTGACATGGGTGACATCATCTTAAGTTTTTTAATTTCTTTTTTAACTTTATCACGGGCCTCTTGAGGAAGAAGTTTTTTTTGAAGCCTTTCTTCGAGCTCGATCATTTCTTGTTGAAATTCATCTTTTTCGCCCAATTCTTTTTGAATGGCTTGCATTTGTTCGTTAAGATAATATTCTTTTTGAGATCGTTCCATTTGTTTTTTAACTCGGTTACGAATCTTTTTTTCGACCTCTAAAATTTCAATTTCGCTGCTCATTAGGCTTAAAATATGTTCAAGCCTTTTTGCAGGATCAAATATTTCTAAGATTTTTTGCTTATCCTCGAGCTTTAAATTGAGCTGAGCTGCGATAATATCAGCCAACTCAGATGGGGTTTCGATAGAAGAAATACGCATTAAAATTTCAGGAGGAATGCGTTTATTAAGTTTTACATAAGACTCGAAAGTGTTTTTTATTGATCGAATCAGAGCGCTTGATTCAACACTGGCATCATTGTCGTCCGGGATAATTTCATGTTCAGCAATAAAAAAAGGATCAACTTGTTTGACTGATTTAATGCGAGTTCTTTGTTTTCCCTCAACTAAGACTTTAACCGTGCCATCGGGTAACCTTAAAAGTTGAATAATGTTACCAATAGTCGCTATTTCATAAATCTCATCTGGATTGGGATTATTTGTCTTGGCATCTTTTTGTGCAGATAAAATAATTTCGATTTGTTGAGACATGGCATGTTCGAGGGCTGCGATACTTTTTTCGCGGCCAACAAACAGTGGCATCATCATGTGCGGAAAAATAATAAGATCTCTGAGTGGGAGTAATGGTAGCTCAGTACGAATATTTGTGGACATCAGCCCCTCCTTTGGGTTGTGTTACCAAAGAAGGGATGTTGTTACCAAGATCAGACTCTTTGCTTCCTTTAGCCCAAAATAAATCGGTTACTAGGCCGATTCGGCTGGGTCAGAGGAAGAGGCTGTGGTTTGTTTCATCTCTTCTTCGGTTTTGTAGATTACCTGAGGCCTTTTAGCCTTAGTGATAACCTCTTCATCAATGATAACCTGTTTTATGTTATCCTTGGAAGGAATTTCGTACATGATATCTAGCATTGCTGCTTCGATCACGCTTCGAAGGCCACGAGCTCCTGTTTTTCGTTTAAGAGCAACCTGGGCTATAGCTTTTAGACTTTCATCAGTAAATTTTAGATCAACTTTTTCAAATGACAAAAGTTTAGCATATTGTTTTGTTAGAGCATTTTTTGGAGTAACCAAAATGTCTATTAGGGTTGTCTCATCAAGTGGGTCTAAAGATGTGATTATTGGTAAACGTCCAATAAACTCAGGGATAAGTCCAAACCGAGAAAGATCATCGGGTTCGATCATTTTAAGTAAGTGAGTATCTTTAACTCTCTCGTCTGCTGTTTTAATATCGGCAGCGATTCCCATGGTTTTATTTGAAATGCGGCCTTCAATTACTTTATCAAGACCTACAAAGGCTCCGCCGACAATAAATAAAATATTTGTGGTATCAACTTGAATAAATTCTTGTTGTGGATGCTTTCTCCCACCTTTGGGCGGGATATTGGCAACTGTGCCTTCTAAAATTTTAAGTAGAGCTTGTTGAACGCCTTCACCTGATACGTCTCTGGTTATTGAAGGGTTTTCAGATTTTCTTGCGATTTTATCAATTTCATCAATGTAGATGACTCCGCGTTGAGCTTTTTCAACATCCCAGTTGGCCGACTGTAAAAGATTTAAAACAACGTTTTCTACGTCTTCACCGACATATCCAGCTTCGGTTAGGGTAGTAGCATCTGAAATGGCAAAAGGAACATTTAATATTTTTGCAATGGTTTGAGCTAAAAGTGTTTTACCAGAGCCTGTAGGGCCAATAAGCAAAATATTTGATTTTTGAATTTCAACGTCATTTTGATTTTTCTTGGTGGTTGAACCAATATGTTGAATTCGTTTATAGTGATTATGAACGGCAACAGAAAGGGCTTTTTTTGCATGATCTTGACCAATTACATATTGATCAAGGTGACGTTTAATTTCCATAGGACTTGGAAATTGAGAAGAAAAAGTTTGCTGAGTATCTTTTTGACGTTCTTCGATGATGATATCATTACATAAATCAATACACTCATCACAAATATAAACGCCAGGACCTGCAATTAATTTTTTAACTTCGCGCTGGTGCTTTCCGCAAAAACTACAATTTAATCCGCTCGTATTTCGACTCATGACTCACCACCTTTTGATTTTTTTCGAACATCAACAACAACATCTAATAACCCCATTTTTTTGGCTTCTTCGGGAGTCATGTAAAAGTCTCTTTCCATCGTTTGAGATAAGTAATCAAAACTCTGGTGAGTGTGCTTAACATAAATTTCAGTCAGTTTTGTTTTTGTTTTTACAAGTTCTCTGGCATGAATTTCGATGTCGGTCACTTGCCCACCGATTCCGCCTCCGCCTAAATGGGGTTGATGAATCATCACGCGGCTATTAGGAAGTGCATAACGTTTGCCCGCAGTGCCTGCAGTTAAAAGTAAAGATCCCATGCTGGCAGCCATTCCCATGCAGTAAGTGGCGACTTCGCATTTAACAAATTGCATCATGTCATAAATAGCTAAACCTGCTGACACGCTACCGCCAGGGGAATTGATATAGATATGGATATCTTTTTCGGGGTTATCGACTTCTAAAAACAGCATCTGGGCTATGATGGAGTTGGCCACATCATCAGTAACAGCTGTTCCTAAAAAAATAATACGGTCTTTTAAAAGGCGAGAGTAAATGTCGTAGCTTCTTTCGCCGCGGCTTGTTTGCTCAATAACATAGGGTATAAGTAGGGACACGAAAATCTCCTTTGTTTGTCAATAGCTTATCGGTAGGGACTTAATTTGTAAAAGGGTCTTATAAAAAAAAGTGTATTAACAAAATAATTCTCGACTCGACTTTACTACAAAGGTCTGAAATGATATCGCCGATGTACGGATTTATCTACAATTAAAGGAGAATTTTATGAAAACTCAACTGATGCAAAATGAGACACAAATGAGTTCTGGAAAAAAATCAAACTCAACCCCTTCGATTTTAGTAACTTTTTTAAAGCAAGATAAAGATAATAAAAAATCACCCTTGACTTGGGTAACACCAAGCGTTGCCCAATCTTTAGAAAATATAAATATAGCCAGTTTTTTTAAGGCGGCAAAAAATGAAACAACCCTAATCCGAGGGGTTTCGTATAAAAGTTACCAAGGCGTTATGCTGGCGGGAATGGGAAGTGAAAAATTTGATCAAGAAAGCTGGCGTCAGATGGGCGGAGCTTTGATGAAAGCCATTAAAGCTAATAAGCTAAGTCATGTTACCTTTTTATTTGATGGTCTTGAATCTTTTTTGCCTCAGGATTTAGGAGCAATGACTGAAGGTCTGTGTTTAGGGGCCTATGATTTTAATCAGTTAAAAACAGCTTCAAAAGAGTCCAGCGAGGTCACATTTAATTTTGTGGCCACCGCATTTAAAAACAAAGAATATAAAACTAGCTTTGATCAAGCTCAAATGGTTGCAGAATCAGTTAATGAGTCAAGGCGCCTAGGCGATTTACCGGGTAACTATTTGCCCCCTCGGGTTTTGGCTTTAGAAGCTCAAAAACTTTTTAAAGGTTTGCCCAAAACAAAAGTAACCGTATGGGATAAAAAACGAATCGAAAAAGAACGTATGGGAGGTCTTTTAACCGTCGGTAAAGGATCAGCAGAAGACCCTAGGTTTATTATTATCGAATACAAAGGGGCTGCGGTCTCTGAAAAACCTATTGTTTTAGTTGGTAAGGGGCTGACCTTTGATTCGGGCGGAATTAGTATTAAACCGAGTGCGGCTATGGAAGAAATGAAATACGATATGTGTGGAGCTGCCAATGTCATAGGCGCTTTGCACGCGGTAGCCAAGCTTGGATTAAAAGTAAATGTTGTAGGACTGATTGCCTCTGCTGAAAATATGCCAAGTCACACAGCTGTAAAACCGGGTGATGTTTACACATCTCGAAATGGCAAAACAGTTGAAGTTAATAATACCGATGCCGAAGGGCGTTTAGTTTTAGGTGAGGCTCTTGTTTACGCTAGTGAGCTTTCGCCTCAGTTAATTATCGATGCAGCCACATTAACGGGAGCTATGGCTGTGGCTTTGGGTAACCTTTACACGGGCTATTTTACTAAAAATTTAGAATTAAAAGCAGATATCGAAAAGGCTGCAAAAGTATCGGGTGAGTGGGTATGGAATATGCCTCTTTGTGATTTTCATAGCGAAGATATGAAGGGGATTTATGCTGATTTATCTAATATCTCATCGGGCAAAGGCGCCGGCTCATCAACAGCTGCAGCTTTTTTAGAGCAATTTGTTGGGCAAGATAAAAAGGGAAATAAAATTCCTTGGGCTCACTTTGATATAGCGGGTACCGCTTGGGCTGTTGGTAACCGTTTAAATTATTGTCCTTCAAAAGGGGCCAGTGGTGTAATGGTTAGAACTTTTTTAGAGATCATTAAATCTAAGGTTTAAAGATTTGAATAAATCTGAATTTAAAAAGTTTAAATGTAAATAAAGCTAAACTTTATAACCAAATGAAATAAAGAAATTTGGTTATAAAGTTTGATATAGAGGATTTAATTTAAAGTTTTATTTAGAGACTTTGATAGAGAGTTACTGATTCCAGAAAAAGCCAAGTGGTTTGGGGCGATTTTGAATGATATCATTTAACGATATTTCGATATCCGTTTGTTCTTGAGTGTTTTCAAACAGTACACCAACTAAGGCCCAATCAGTAGGTAGAGATGTCTGTAAATCTGAGGCCGAATTATTTTCAAGACTCACATTGGTATTGAAAAACCGAAGTAAAGCTTGATTTGATTTTTGATCTTTAAACTCGAAAATATTATTTTCATATGAAATTGATTTTTTTAATAATTGATTGAGCGGGATTTCGGCGCTTTGTCCAAGAGTAGGGTGAGAGTTTAAAGTAAGGCAGGGGGATTCAAACTCAAAGCGGGGTTTAGCTCCCGAATGGGCAATTCCTTCGGCCTGAAAAATAAAAATTATTTTAGGGTGAGATTCGCATAAATGCTGATTTTTAAAAAAGGGTAACGAATAGCGAGTATTAAATTGAAGGTAGCTGGTTTGATTAAGGTTAAAGGTGGCAAGGTTACTTAAAAAAAGCTGCTTAAAAATTTGTAATGTTGATTCGTCAAGATCTTCAACTTGACTTATGTTACTGGGTGTCCGATTAAACGATTTATTATTGCTGTTATAAAAAAAGAGAGAAGTTAAAGCTCCGATAGCTACAAAGGAAAATAAAAAAATGGAGAGAATGGTTTTTCTTTTAAAATTCATTATTGACTAAGACTAACATTAAATGCAGAGGCGATCTAGTTTCAAATAAAAAGGCTTAAGATTAAGGACTAAGGTCATAAGTTTTGTTTGGCATGCAGACTTAAAAGATCATGCTAAATTTATTTGGATAAATAAGTTTGGCATGAATAAAAATTTGATTATGCTACTAGTACTGTGACCATTTAATTTTTGCCGGTTTTGGTCCTGCTTTTCTGCGGCTTAAATCGACTGGACCTTTTCGCGAAGAAAGGCCGTGTAAAGTTTAAATAAAAAACCAGCAAAAATTAAATGGTCGTAGTGCTAGCCCCCTATAAAAGATTTAAAAATAAAGTTTTCAAATATTAAAGGCTAGAAGGTAAATTACCACTTACCATTGCTTAAACATCTAGCTTTTAATGGTTCAAGAACAGAATACTTATCCATAGGTAAACAAAGCGAGTTAAGGCCAGAGTTGACAGCGTTTGGATTGCTAGCAAAAATATCTTTGATTTGTTTTTCAACTGCTGCAATTCCATTTTTTTCTGCATCTTTAACCCAGTACTCGAGTCCCTCTCGTTCGGGGCAGCGATTAGCAGAAATTTGGCTTGCTGAAGTGTAAATATCAATTATTTTTTGTTGCAGATCAGGTCGAATAATACTCGAATCAGGTTTACAAATGGTGTCCCTTAAGACTGAGTAGTTGGGTCTAGGAGGCAAATTTGTAACTTCTTTATTTGTGTACACTCTTTTGCAAAATTCAGTATTGGCAATATAAGTATCTCCAGAAAAACAAAGATTTGAATGGGATGTTAAAGATTTAATAGAATTTTCAAATGCAATTTTAGATGCCCCTTCGCCCTCTTTTTTTGCGATATAACTCCAGTATTCCATGCCGGCAAAATCGGCACATCGATTATCTAATTGGCTTACATTTGACATCGTTCTATACCAGTTTTGTACGGCCGAATTCTGAAGACCAGTCCATCCTGAAAAGATGTCTGAAGATGAGCAGAACAAGGGGATAATAGTTTTGTATTTTAAAGTGCAACTTAGGTTATTAAAGCTGCCTGAAAGGTTACCATTAGTACATCTTCTGACTTCAGCTATACAATTAGTCGAAGGATTTCCTGATGCAAGGACTTCGCTTTGTTTGTAGGTAATTATTGAGTTACCATCTAGTAATGAAACTCCAGCAATATGGCATGGCATAGCTGGATCAACGACAAAGCATACTGGTGTTAGAGGCCTAGCTTGAGGCCTATTTGAAGAACTATCTAAAACGCATTCAAATGATGTGATGCAATTTCCTTCTTTGAATTCAATTTTTTCTCCAATATTAAATTTCCTGCCTTGAACCTCACAAGTGGTAGGAGGAGGTGGGGGATCAATGGGAGGTGGCGGGCATGATGGTAAAATTCTCTCAGTTTTTGGGATATTTGAAGAGCTATCTAATACGCATTTTACAGCATAATGAGAACAATAATGATTAGGGTCGCCAGGGATTTGAATTGCTTCACCAATTTGAATTTTTTGACCTTCGTATAAACAATAATTTGGTGCTGGTTCGCGCTCCATACGGCAAGGACCAGTGCTTTCTGTAAATTTCATTTCAAATAAATGCAAACTTTCATTATAGGTGCAAGTCCCTTTTTTATGTAGGCAATTTTCTAATTCGCCAGGCAAATGGGTCGAGCTATAAACAGATTCACCTTCGTTAACTCTGTCACTATTATGATGACAGTAGGGAAGAGGATCTGAAACATTTCTTGGTTCTTGTTCAGAGTTATTGCTATTAGAGGCAGTTGCATTAGAGTTAAGCGTCTGATCATCACCACTATCTTCTATTGACGAAGATGGTGAATCAAATCCCCCTTCACCACAGTTTTGAAAGGTAACTATCATCCCGAAAGCAGTTGTTAATGCCAAGAAATATTTAATTGAAGATCGTTTAGTTAGAAAACTCATTTGTTGCCCCCTCTTGAATTTAATATCACTTATTTATAATACTCTTATTTTGAAAAAAAAAAAGACTAAATTTCAAAGTGCGAGGTATCGTTTCAGAATGAGGCAAAACTTTAAATTAAAAAAAGAGTTTATGTGGATTAAAAGTGACTGACTCTCCCACAATTAATTTTATTTAAATTGCGGGAGAGAAGTTAGAAGATTCTATCCTAAAATAGCCTGACTGACCAAGTTTGAGTAGTGGTGAGGATCTTTAAGCGTTATGCCCTCGTGGATTAAAGCTTGGTAGTAAAGCATTTCAGCCCAGCTCGTTTGGCTCTCGGGTTTTAAATCTAGCATTTTTTGAGTTAAAGGGTGCTTGGGGTTTAACTCTAAAACATATTTAGTATCAGTCCCGCCGAGCCCATTTGAATCAGGGCTCATTTGGGCCAGAATTTTTTGCATATGAGGAGACATATCTCCTTGTTCAATCACAACGCAGGATGGGCTTTGGGTTAGACGTTTAGAAAGCTTAATATCTTTAATTTTTTCTGATAAAGTTGACTTTAAATGACCAAGTAGGGTTTCATATTGTTTTTGATATTGATCCCATTCTGATTGCTGGGCGGCTTTTTCTTCTTCAGTATCAAGATCTAGGCCATCCTGGTTAATAGCCTGAAAAGAAATTTCTTTGTAGGTCGTTAAATCGCGCATAACCCACTCATCAACAGGGTCAGCGAGTAACAATACTTCAAGGCCTTTTTCTTTAAGTTTTTCAAGATAGGGGCTGTTTTGAATGCGCTCAATCGAATCTCCGATGATGTAATAAATAACTTTTTGGGTTTCTTTTTTTCGGGCAATGTAATCGTCTAAGCTAACCCACTTATTTTCGGGGGTTGAAGCCGTCGATTTAAATAATAAAAGTTCAGCTATTTTGTCTTTATGTGTGGGCTCAAAAGCAATTCCTTCTTTGAGGGTAGATCCAAACTCAGTAAAAAAGGCTTCGTATTGAGGGCGTTCCGAATTTAGCATTTCTTTTAGAGTTGATAAAATTTTATTTGTCAGATTTTTTTTGATCACTTGGATTTGTCTATCATGTTGCAACATTTCTCTTGAAACATTGAGGGGTAGGTCTGCACAGTCAGTTAGACCTTTAATAAAGCGAAGAAACGCAGGTAACAGGTCTTTACTGTTATCCATAATAAATACTTTTTTAATATAAAGACTTAGACCAAAATCAAAATCTTTATAGTGATAATTCCAAGGCTTTTTTGCTGGGATATAAATCAAATTTGTAAATTCAAGGCTGCCCTCGGCCTTCCAGTGAATATGCTTTAAAGGCTCTTGCCAGTCATGGCTTATGTGCTTGTAAAACTCACTATGTTCTTCGGGTGTTACCTCCGAAGGTGATTTCATCCAAATAGCTTTTTGGCTGTTGATAACTTCGTCCTCTTTTTCAGGCTGCCTTAGGAAAATAGGATATGAAATAAAATCAGAATATTTTTTAACTAAATTCTTTAATACGAAAACGTCTGAAAAATCTGAAATATTTTCTTCTTCTGAAAAACTTTTTAGATGAAGCAAAATGGTTGTCCCGGCTCCTTCAGGTCTGGGAACAGATTGTGTGGTGTAATCGCCTTGGCCCTGAGACTCCCAAAGTAGGCCCTCAGTTGAGCCGGCTTTTTGGGTATGGAGCTGAACTTTATCAGCCACCATAAAGGCCGAGTAAAACCCAACCCCAAATTGACCAATAAGCTCAGGTGTTTTTTGGATATCTTGGGACATCTGCGAGAATTTTTTTGTTCCTGATTTGGCAATGGTACCGATAAATTCAATGACTTCTTCTGGGTTCATGCCGATGCCGTTGTCGATAATTTTTAAAACTTTTTCTTTTGGGTCGGGAGAAAGTATAATTTTATATTCTTCTGAATTAGCTAGATCAGGCTGAGTCAGAGATAAAAACTTTCTTTTGTCCATTGCGTCTGAAGCATTCGATACAAGTTCTCTTAAAAAAATCTCTTTTTTTGAGTAAAGAGAGTGAATAACAATATCAAGTAATTGCTGAATTTCGGCATTAAAAACGTGTTTAGACATAATTGCTCCTCATAATGAACGTTAATAGTAACTCTACGAAAGATGTCAACGGTGGCCTATTTGTCAAGTTGAGGTAGTACTACGACCATTTAATTTTTGCTAGTTTTGTATTTAAACTATACACGGGCCTTTCGTTGCGAGAAGGTCCAGTCGATTAAAGCCGCAGAAAAGCAGGACCAAAACCGGCAAAAATTAAATGGTCGCAGTACTAGGTATTGATGTTAGCCGCATTTTGTCATGAGTTTAGAGTTTAACAAGTTGATATTCAGCCCTAGCATAAGGGGCGAATAATAAAAAAGTAAAAAAATAAATTGATTAGGTAAACGTAAACTTAAAAAGGGAAATTCAAGATGTCATTTAAAAAGCTTCAAAAAATTCGATTCCATTTAAATATTAAAAAATTATATATTTTTTCTGTTTTTGCCATAATCGTAAGTTTTTCAGTAAGCGCCTTAGCAAAAGATATGACACATCGACTTGGTATTGGAGTTTCGCAATCGAGCTATGGGATTGCCCAGCTCACAGTTAATTATTATCCAAGTTACCAGTATACTTGGGTGGGACATTTAGCTATTGATACAATAGACACAAATTCGTATTTTATTATAGGAGGAGAGTTAAGAAGGCATTTATTTTTTGAAGATCAGCTTAACTTTTTTATCGCTGCTAAAATGGATGCGATTTCATCGAAAGTTAATCAAATTCAAGAGTCAGGTTTTTCAGTCGCAACACTTTTTGGGGCTGAGTATTTTTTAACGGGTCTTGATAACTTAGGGTTACAGTTAGAGGCAGGTCTTGAAATGAGTTCATTGGGCGGATCTCGATTTAAAACTGTGGGCGGTAATCTTTTACAGGCCGGAATGATTTTTTATTTTTAATCTAACTAGGGATAAAGATAAAAAGCGCACCTAAATATAAGTTTTAGATTACTGTGTCTGCAAATAAAATGAGTGTTACCTGATTTCCATAGATAGTTGTCAGGCGGACGCTTAGGTTAATAATTAAATTTTAAATATAAACCCAAATAGAGGAGGTATTTATGAGTACAGATAATCATCACCACCATCACCCGCATCATTCGCACTCTCGTAACCATGCAAAAAAAGCGATTCAAACAGATCAGGCGCCCGCTGCTATAGGGCCCTATTCGCAAGCGGTTCATGTTGGACCTTTGTTGTTTTGCAGCGGTCAAATTGCTCTATCAGCCAATCCTCAAACGCCTATCCCTGAGTCTGTAAAAGATCAAACCCTACAAGTTTTAAAAAACATTGATGAAGTTATAAATGCGGCTGGTTTTAAACGCGATCAGATTGTAAAAACAACAATTTTTTTGGTCGATATGGCAGATTTTCAAGCTGTAAATGAGATTTATGGTGAATACTTTGCGGGCTTAACTCCGCCGGCTCGTTCGACAGTTGCTGTTGTGGGTTTACCCAAAGGTGTTAAGGTTGAAATTGAGGTAACAGCATTTGAAGCTGTCACTAAGTAAGGTTTTATTAATTATATCTTTTGCGTTTGTAGTTTTTATTTTCGAAAAAAATTATCGAAATGTATTATCTACCCCTGTTAGTTACTGGGACTTAGGTCCTCCGGCCGATTGTGGGGTCGTCTTGACCGGAGGCAAGGGCCGAGTTAGGGCTGGTCTTATGCTACTACGTCAGGGGCAAATTCAAAGATTAATTATTTCAGGTGTTAATCCTGTTACTCAATACGAGGATTTGCTCGAGTGGCCTGATTGGATATGGGGTAAAGGGGTTGACCCTATTGTGCTTGAAAAGCAAAGCCAAACCACCTTTGGTAACGCACAACAAAGTTGGCCCTTGATTGATGCCTTAAAATGTCAGTCAGTTTATTTGGTAACATCTGAAGTTCACATGTACAGAGCTTATTTAACTTTTTTAGCTCAGAAGACCAATCCCTATATCTCTCTGCACCCTAAAGCAGTAACGGCTCCTGAAAATGAAAAAACATTTTTAAGTATATTTTACGAAGTCATTAAGACGATTTTTTATTCGGCTTGGGTTTTTTAGATC
>DYOP01000076.1:0-7466 GCA_020720425.1 Bdellovibrio sp.
AGAATAATGCCCAGGAGTCTTTTCTGGATTTGCATAGGACTTTTCAGCAATAATTTTTTGAGTGTCGTCACTACGTCGCCAAAAGGCAAAAAAATCCCAAGTTTTTAGAACTTGGGATTTTCGATTTTCATAACTGTCTGATTTTATTTAATAAATGGTGCCCCGGGCCGGACTTGAACCGGCACGCCCGATCACTCGTAGCCCAGGATTTTAAGTCCTGTGCGTCTACCAATTTCGCCACCGGGGCATTTGAAAAAAATAATGTAGCTAAACCTTTCGGTTTTGAAAATAAGAATTTAAAACTGAATCTATGCGTTAATAAATTAAACCTAATTTGCAGATGAGTTTAATGCACAAACTAAAGACTCTCATAATGCCCAAATAAGCTGAGACTCTAATTAAGCCACATGAGCAAATTATAAAATTAGAGTTTAAGCTCTTATAGGAGGCTCTAGCTTTGTAGCTACTTAAAATCCAAAGCTTAATTTAGCCGAATATCCTGAGGTGTTGTAAAGGCTAACATACTCGGCTCCAAATTTTAAAAGCCCTAAGTTAACCAAGGCTCCAAGAGTTAGTTTTGTAGACTGGGGTGAGGTTTCGGCCTGATTAGAAGTCGTAAGGGCGCTGTCGAAAATGGTACCTGTCCCTTGGTAATTTAATTTTCCGGTTGATGACAAAGTGCTTAAGCCGACATAGGGTTCGAAAATAGGAATAGCAGGACTTAAATATAAGCCAATTTCAGTAACCTGAGTCGTTGATGTTACTTTACCTGTTGCTGCAAGTACGGTTTGCTCAAAACTTAAATCAGTCGAAGAGCTTGCCAATTTAAGAGCTAAATTGATGGGAAGTACCGGAATAAGGTCATTTAATTGCCATTTTAAAGCGGCAGAACTCCATTTAAAATCAACTCCGCTTTGGTTAACTTGCGGCAAAAAAGCATATTCAAAAGTTAAGCCAAAAGGAATAGAGACCCCCGCCATAAGTCCTGTTTGTATAAGGCTCGAAAGACTGCCGCCACCTGAAGCTTCTGATATGGTATTAATCTGAGGGGTTTGGGTGCTTCCGCCAAGAAGGCCCACTTCAAAGCCAAAAATGTTACCATAACTTTCGGCCCCAGTCACTGTTCGGTGAGCAAAATGAGCTGAAAAATCTTGAGTTATTTTTTCTAGATCGGCAGAGTCAATCGTTGTAAAGGCAGGCCCCGCATAGGATTTAGCAGATGCTATTAATAAAGTGACTAGGAAAAAAGAAAACTTAAACGATTTCATAAAACCTCCCGTGTTAGATTGTGTGCCTTTGGCCCCCTTGGTTAAAGACTTTATTGTCTAATAGCCAAGTTGTTTAATTATTATAAAATAAATCAAGCACAACTGCATTTAATCAGATCATTAAATTAAATCGTTGGCAACCAAATGGCTTTTTAAAATTTGCCCCCTGTTTAAGGCTAGTTGTCAGGTCATCGGATTAGAGTCAAAAAAACTTATTAAAATAAAAAAGCCCTCTTAAGTTTAATCAAGAGGGCTTTTTCGTTATAGGCTCTTTGAGTGTGTTTTTATATAAACTCAAGGGCTCTATTAAAGACTGTAAAATTAAAAATCTACGCGTAATTGAGCGTAACTAGCGTTAACTTTATTATCAGTTTGAGAGATGGGACCAATGGCATTAGCAGTGTGGGTGTAGTTTTGTGTATAAGAGCCAACCCTAAAGGCTGCGCTACCATAAAAGCGATAAGTAACATAGGCATGGTTTAAAGTTCCAGGGAATCCGTACATTTTAGAAAGATCTTCTAAGTTGTTACCACCATAAATAACACCTTCAGTGCCTGAACCATACTCATATCCAAAAATCCAGTTACTTAAACGATAGCTTGCCGAAGCCAAAGAAAATGATCCTGTAATTGTATCTTCAGCTTTACTTGTTGCATAACCTTTTCCAGCAGAAGCAAGACCTTTTGAGTCAAATCCTGTCCATAAGTGAGCAAGAGCTAAGTAAACATTAGATTGTAAAATGTTGTTAAAATCTAAGTAAACCGACTGGATTTTACGATTATTTACACTCAATGTTGAGCCGCTACCTGTAGAAGAAGAGTAGTCAAGCTGATCAATATAATTTAATTGGTAAATTAAATTAATTGAATCAACAAAGCTTAAGTTTTTAACGCTATAGTCAGCATTAAGGTTATAATGTTGCTTAGTTGTTTGAACACCTAAGCCGGTTAAAGTGTCTTGATTTGGAGATCTCATATAAGCAGGGATACCGCTACCACCTAAATTAAGATCACTAAATGGAGCCGCAATCAAACGAACTGATAATGACTGATTTTGGGGCATAAGCGAAGCTAAGTTTACTGACCAAGCAATGGCATCTAGGGTTCCTCCAAAGGCAAGTAGGGGATAGGTACCTTGTCTATCAAGACCGTCCCAGTAGTGAGCAGGGGGGCCATCTGATGTGGGGATTCGTCCGATTGATAAAACAGAACTTAAACTTGGAAACTTGATATCTAAGTAACCTGTTTCTAGGGTTACGTTAGAATCTTGGTAGCTGTCTGATCCGCCGGTATCACTTGCATAAGTGCTTAGATTTCCTGTTGATCTCCATTTATTAAAAAACTTAGTTGTCGTAAATCGAGAGTGCATAGTGATGTACTGATTGAAATCAGCTTCGGCATTGATCGAAAATCGTGATCTTAAATACGGAAGGTATCCTTCGTTAACAACAGCGGGCGTTTTTGACTCGGTACTTAGAACATCGTAACGAGTAACAGATGTACCGCTGAACTTAAAAATATTGGTTGAGTTGTTAGCTTCCATTTCGGCAAGCCTGTCCTCAAGTTTTGCAACTTTTTCTTCTAATGTCTGGGCTTGAGCCATGGGCAAGGCCCCTAAGCTAAGCGCAAATAAAAATAATAATGTTTTTTTCATTGTTTCTCCTTTTAAAGTTATTGACCGATTACGGCGCCTGATGTTGATTTTTGGCATGGCACACTACAGCCTTGAACGTCCACTTTTGAGCCAGGGCTGCAAGATAGAAATAGCTCTTTAACAAGCCTAACAGCTGTGTCTTTGTCTATATCTTTCGCGCAGGTATCTTTTACTACCTTTTGTGCTTCTTCAACCTTGCCGGCCATACTTGGTAGCGCAAATGCCACTAAAACCAAGCATAATGAAATCCTTTTTCCCATAGAAATCTCCTTTTTTATTGGTAACATCATTTTAAGGTATTTTTTTAGAAGATGTCTAAAGAAAAGTATTAAATTTGACGCAAGTCGCGAAGGTCCAGTGTTTAAAAATATTTTGTTTATCAGATTCGGTTGGTTGTGATCACTTGTTAAGTCTTAAAAGCACTATTAGATGTGTCAAAGTTTAACCAAAGGGTAGAGTGATATTTATCTGGCTCTACCAAATTTTTATTAAGCTAGACTTAAGCCGTAACTCAAATAACTTTTTTTGCGCTTTCAGCTTTTAGATCTGTTTTGTTTTTTTGAGATTTTATAAATCTAACGTTGTTTTTTTCTTTATCCTGTATTCGTGCGCTTGATTTTGAGGCTTTGTTTGCTCCGCTATTTCCATTGACCATATTTTCGAGTTCAGTTGTAACGGTTTTTAAGTTTTCTACTTGGCCAGCTAAAGATGTTGCGGAGTTACCAAGATTAGATGCAATAACAGCATTTTGCTGGCTTAGGCCATCAATCGAACGGATCGCTTCGCCAATGTTTGTTACTCCCGTGCTTTGCTCGTTTGATGACATATTAACCTGCTCAACCATAATGGCAACCGAGTTAACGTTATTTTTAATTAGTTCAAGAGCCTGTGCAACCGATTGTGCGTAATTGTTACCTTCTTGAATCGAGTTTTGACTGATTTCAATTTGTTCCTGAACGTTGTTTTGAATTTTTTCAACAGCCATTTTTGCGCTTTTAACAGAGCCTGAAACAATTTCACTAATTTCTAAGGCCGCCTGTCCACTGGTTTGAGCCAGTCTTCCGATTTCTTCGGCTACAACAGCAAAGCCTTTGCCGGCTTCTCCGGCTCTGGCGGCTTCGATAGAGGCGTTAAATGATAAAAGCTTAGTTTGAAATACGATTTCATTAATGATTTGAGTCTTGGTCGATATCTTAACAATCAGATCGGTCAACTTTCTAAGCTCTTCATTTGCGTCTTCGGCAGCGCTAACAAGGCCTTGGCTACCCTGATTAATATTGTCAATCGAACTCATCAAGCTTTCAAGAGTTTGTAGTCCTTCTGAAACAGTGAGCTCAGATCTTGCGGATTCATCATGACTTTGTTGAGATAGGTCCAGACTTTTTGTTACCATGGCCATAACTTCGTCCATTGAGGCCGCAGTTTCCTGAATAGCGGCAGCTTGATTTTGCGAAGCGGCTCCTAGGTTGTTACTTCCTTCTTTAAGATTTTGAGACAAAAAGCCAGCTTGTTGAGCGGCTTTTTTAAGTTCATCAGTTATTTTACTAATTTCTGATTTGACTGATCTATAGATAAAAAATCCAGTAAACAGGATCCCGATAACAGAAAAAACAACTAAAGCCCAAAGAGTTATTCTTACTTTTTTTGCATAAGCAAAAACAGATTGTTGTTCGGCCGCTACATTTTTATCAATTTGGGTTGCCGATTTATCAACTTCCTCAAATATTTTTTCAACTAATGGATTAAGTTCTGTGATAATATCTGAAGTGGCGCCAGCTACATCTGCTTTTTTAATTTTATTTTCATAGATTGACTTCCATTTGCCCTCATATTCTTCAAAATAAAGAGCAACCACGTCGCAATCAGATCCACATTTTTTAAGATCATCTTTAACCTCTGATGAAAAAGCATTGATAATTTCGACCCTTAGCTCTTGGTCCTCTGTTGATTTTTCATTAACAACGGGTAACACATTTGAGTGGACCAGCGAAAGGGATCTAATCATTTTACTTTGATTGCTTACTAATTTAAACCCCTTATCGCCTGATTTGTAAAGGCGATCAGAGATATTATCAGAGGTAAGCGAAAGCCCTATCCCTAAAGCAAGAGTGACAATAGTAGCTCCCCAAATTAGCAAAAGTAACATTTTTTTAAGTCCAAATCGATGTATCATAAACTCTCCTATAGCTGTTTTCTCATTAGTTCTTTCGGAGTAAAAAAAAATAGCTTTATAGACAGAATAGGATTTTTTAATAAAAACTCTTTAAAAAACACTTAAGTCTAGTCTTATATAGGCCCCCCCAAAAAAAAGAAAATCTCAATACACACCCTAATTTTAGTTTTGTTTAAACGTGTTAACTAACGGTTAGACATAAAGAGGTCTGTAGTTTTTAGTCGTATTTACCATTATCTAAGTCTGATGTTTTAAATTTTATGTGATATATCTTTAAATTAAAGAATTAAGTTGATTGGAGGCAAGGAATGGGATTAGGAAAAGCTCAGAAAATTGGTCATTTAAGTATGACTCGATAGTGATAAGGTTATTCAAAAAATTCAACTCATTGATTAAACGCTACTCATAATTAAAAAATTAAATAAAAGGAGAAAAAAAGACTATGAACCAAGTTTGTAAAACTAAAAAAGGGATGACTCGTTTGTTGGCTTTAGTAATTGTGGTTTTTTTATTTCAAGGTCTAGCTAAAGCAAATGCTACTGAGAGTTTTTTATGTATTGATTATATAGAGGGGCAAAGACGCTTTTTAGATGGCTCTTTGATTGAGCAGGTTAACCCTTTGGTAACATCAAAAAAATTTGAAATATATCAAATTCGTACCCTCCTTAATGGAGGCCAAGCGGCTTACGAGGTTGTTGTAAAAAAGCAACTCAATCAAAATGGAGTCAACTGTCAAATCTCTGATCATAGCTTGGTTTGGGGAGAGTAGAAGTTACACTTACTCAATCAAATGAGGATATTTGGTTGCTTTTCAAGGCTGGCCGTGTTTCATAGTCAGATCGGCAAAAAGAGTCTTACAAAGGGTAGGGATCTTTACTGCCCCAACTATACAAATAGAGGTAAGACATGGCTCCTAAAACAGAGGTTAGCTCGGGATTTTCTAATTTAAATCTTTCGGCTCCAACATTAAAAGCATTACAAGGGTTGGGTTTTATTAACCCCACATCAATTCAAGAAAAAGTGATTCCAATTACACAAAAAGGTCAAGACGTCATTGCTTGTGCCGAAACGGGGTCAGGTAAAACAGGGGCTTATGTTATTCCGATTGTTGATGACTTGGTAGCATCTCCTAAAAAAAATGCACTTATCCTAGCTCCCACTCGAGAGTTAGCTCAACAAATTATGGATTTTGTTGTTCAAATTTCTAAGTTGCACCAGGGGTTTAATACAGCCCTTTTAGTAGGTGGATCTGATATGAGACGGCAATTTATGGCTTTAAAAAAGCATCCTCGTATTATTGTGGCCACGCCTGGTCGATTAAATGATCATCTTAAAAGAAGGACTGCGGATTTACGAAATACTCAGTGGCTTGTATTAGATGAGGGTGATCGAATGTTAGATATGGGTTTTTCTCCTCAACTTGATGCCATTTTAGAATATTTACCTGAAGAAAGGCAAAGTTTGCTTTTTAGTGCTACATTGCCTGATAAGGTAAAAAAGTTAGCAGATAGTTACCTTGATAAACCAATTTTAATAAAGTCTGAAAAAGCCCATTTGCCGGTAGCAACTATTGATCAAAAAGTTTTAGTCATATCGTCTGCTCAAAAGAAAGAAAAGATTATAGATGAGCTAAATCAAAGGTCAGGGTCGGTTATTATTTTTGTTAAAACTAAACAAAAAACGGATGAGCTAGCTGAGCATCTTTATGAGTATGGATTTTCGGTTGATTCTATCCATGGGGGCCGATCTCAGGGACAACGAAATAAAGCTATTGATAACCTGAAAAAAGGGCGTTGTCGTATATTGTGCGCAACTGATGTGGCAGCCCGAGGAATTGATATTCCTTCGGTTGAGCATGTTATTAATTATGATTTACCTATGATGGATGAAGATTATATCCATAGAATAGGTCGAACGGGCCGAAACGGAGCTTCAGGAAATGCCTTAAGTTTTGTTACCCCCTCGGAACAATCTTTTTGGAACCGAGTTGTTAAAAAATTTAAAATCCCAGGAGTTATGATTGAATCAAGACATGGCGGCGGGGGCAGTGGCGGGGGGCGCTCGCAGGATCGAAGATCTGATCGAAGTGCTCCTCGAAAATCGTCGTATTCTTCTTCAGGAGAAAGAGGTTATAAACCAAGATCTTCATCTTACTCAGCTGCTGGATCTTCAGATTATACCTCTGAGTCAGGGGGTTCAAATCCAACTTATGCAAAAAGAAAATCATCTTATTCAAGTGACAAAAGTTCGGAAGGTTCATCATCGTTTGGAGCAAGAAAGCCTTATTCAAAAGATAAAGCCTCTGAAGGTTCATCATCGTTTGGAGCAAGAAAGCCTTATTCAAAAGATAAAGCCTCTGAAGGTTCATCATC
>DYOP01000076.1:7566-9622 GCA_020720425.1 Bdellovibrio sp.
TTTGGAGCAAGAAAGCCTTATTCAAAAGATAAAGCCTCTGAAGGCTCATCATCATTTGGAGCAAGAAAGCCTTATTCAAAAGATGCAGCTAAAAAAAGTAGTGGAACTGGGGGCGGCGGCGGTATGTTTTCTAAAAATAAAAAGCATAAAAATGGAACGAGCCAAGGCCGGTCATTAAGTAAAAGATAAGATAATTTAAAATTTAAGAAGACTGTTTTTGAAAAAAATATTTTCTTGCCTCTTCGCACCAAAGGACAAAGCTGGCTACAAAAATAATGTAAAGTAAGTTTTTTAAACTAATTGGTTGAGTGTAAAAAAATTGCGAAAGAGGCTTCCAGTAAATGACAAGCCCTTGTAACACAAGGGCTGTTATTAACCCTATAATAAGCGATAAATTATTAAAAAAGCGCATCGAAAATACAGAACGGTCACTTGAGCGAACGTTTAAAATGTTAAACCACTGGCTCATTACTAAAACTGTAAAAGTTTCGGATTGAGCTATTTCAAGACTAACCCCCTGGTATTTAAGCCTAAAATAAAGCCAACCAAAGGTAGAAATTACGGAAGATAATATTAAAATAGGCATTCGATAAAGCATGGCCATATCTATAAGGGGCTGGTTACTGGGACGAGGGGGCCTTGTCATTTCGTTACCTTCGGCAGGCTCCATGATTAAATTAAAAGTTAATGCGCTTTCAGTGATCAGATTAATCCAAAGTATTTGCACGGCTGCCAGAGGTGGAGCTAGTCCTGCGATAAGAGCTAAGAGTAAAATAATAACCTCATCAATAGAGGTAACCATTAAAAATAAAAGTAGTTTTTTTATGTTTTGATAAATAATTCGACCCTGTTTAATGGCATCGATGATGGTTGAAAAATTATCATCAGCAATAATGATTTTAGCGGCATCCTTAGCTATTTCTGTTCCGCTAAGCCCCATGGCAATACCCACATTAGACTGCGCAAGGGCTGGGGCATCATTAACTCCATCGCCCGTCATGGCCACTCTGTGATTGTTTTTTTGTAAGGCACTAATAATTTGAAGTTTTTGTTTTGGCGTTACTCTCGAGTAGACCGAAACAAAATTGCTTTTAGCAAGAAGTTGCTTTTCTGATAAATGCTCTAATTCGTTGCCATCAATAGCTATTTGATTTTGATTAAGAATTTTTAGTGATTGGGCTATGGCAACGGCTGTGTCTTTATGATCTCCTGTAATCATGACGGGCCTAATGCCAGCTTGGTAACATTCGCTAAGGGCTTTAACAACACCTTCTCTAGGAGGGTCTTGTTGTGCGAGCAAGCCCAAAATGGTTACCTGTCCAGAAAACTGAATAAATCCTTTATCTGCATCAAGTAGGTTATCAGAATTAACATAACCAAAAGCAAGTACACGTAAGCCTTTTTGAGTAAAAAACTTTAGATTATTATTAAGTAAATCACTATCTGAGCTAGAAAGTTTTGCAAGTGGAATAAGATTTTCTGGAGCTCCTTTTATGTAAGTAATATAAGTTAAATTATGATCAACAGTTTTAGTATGGTCTTTGTTAAATTTGATGCGGCTATTAGCATTTGCGGTAACATTGTAGATGTCAGTTAGGCTAATATCAAGATGCTGGGTTGCCATCATTTTACTGTCTGAATTAAACTGAATTTCGGCTAGTCGCGGAATTTCTAATAAGCACCGTTCGGTGTCAAAGCCTGCTTGATTGGAAAAAATCAAAAGAGACGTTTCTGTCGGATCGCCCATATATTTAAAATGAGAGGGGCCATCATTTAAAACTTGAGGTAAAATTTTAGAATCATTACAGCAAATGCAAGCATAAATAAGATTTTGAAAATCAGGAGTTTTATTTAACACGTGATAAGCGTTATTTTCGGTAACGCTAAATAACTTATTTGATTTTAGTAAATAGCCATCGGTCACGGTCATTTGATTTTTAGTAAGTGTGCCCGTTTTATCGGTGCAAATGGTATCAATTGACCCAAGGTCTTCGATGGCTGTTAGCTTTCTAACAATGGTTTTGTGTTTAGCCATTTTTTGGACGCCTAATGCGAG
>DYOP01000158.1 GCA_020720425.1 Bdellovibrio sp.
ATTGCCATTTGACATCATAACTTGGATTAACTCAAGACCTAACGGCTTAATGCTAGCAGCAAGCCCATCTTTTTGCAGGGCTTCTTTGGCTATTTTGTCAAAGCAATCCTTTTTTACCTTTTTTAAGTCTGAAATCTTTATCATTTTTGCACCTTAAATTAAAGCGGGCAAAAAGCCCGCCACATAATTAACTACTTAGGGGTTTTATATTTAGCCACTGTTGTTTTAAACCAACCCTTCAATTTATCCTCGTTATAACCTTCAGGGTGGTCGGTAGCAGCAAACTCGACTTGGCTGTTTTCACAGAGTGGAGCGTAGCTGAATAAGCCTGTACCCATTTGAGCTATGGTTTTAGCTTCTCCGTCTCTACTTTCATAATGACGGTTTATCATGCCTATCATTAAAGTTTTAGCTTCAAAATCATTAGAGTCTTGGAAATTCGGAATGCCTGAAGCTCTTGCTATGCCATTCACTGCATTCATGTGAAAGCTAGTATCAAAATAATATTCTTGCTCAACCACTATTTTCCCTTGAGTTTTATCAGGAAATGGAACTTCCTGTAAGGTTTTGAATGTTAACGCTAAAGTTTGCCTTACCGTTACTACTCCATCTTTTTCCATTTTTTTGTCAAAAAGTTTGCTCATTGCTATTACGACAGGATAAAATCCTTCATAAATTTCTTTTGTTGTAACTTCGGGCTGCACCCAATTTTTCATGTTGGTCATATTGGCCTCCTTCTTTTTTACATCTTTGCCATGTAATACTATTATAACGCAAAATAATTAATCTCGTGGACTTTTAATTATTCAAACACAATTCTCCGATAATCAATGCCTCAAGTCCATAATAAACAGGAATATCTCTCTCTCTGGCAAATTTTATTTCCGCTAAAACTCCTTTGCTTTTCTGATAGTCAGGCAATACGACCATGCAGTCGCAAACCGCTAACCATTGCAAGTCATGCTCATAATAGGTTTCTGCGTCTATATGGAGGGTATCTTGAACCATATTGTATTGGTAATCAAGATGTGGGACGTATGGGGAAAATCCCAAGTTAAGCAATTTTGATCCCATGACTATCCCGTTTCTTAAGTTTCTTAAGGATTGCTCAGTCTTGTCCGAGCTAATTGGTCCTGCAACATAAACTTTTTTCATTCTGCACCTTCTTTCTTCGTTTTCTCTAATTGGTTTAATCTTAATTTAAGTCTTGTCATTTTGTTGTGAATGTTCTTTTTTATCTCTCCGCCCTGCGGGTCGAACATCATCTCTAATTGGCTAAGCATAATGAACACATCGGCAACCTCTTCACAAATATGCCTTTCATTATTACCACCTCGAGCATTTTTTATTAGTTCTTTTATCAGCTCCGCCATTTCCTCGATAGCGATAGCGACCTGCATGCCTTGTCCGCATGTTTCGACTGCTTTCTTTAGTATCGGCTTTTGCTCATTCGTTATTTTCATTTTCTGCCTCTTTTTTTCTATTTAAAATAAATTTTCTGACAGAGATGTAATCTTTATTCTCTTTTTGCTCAGAACTCTCAAAAAAGGCTCTTATTTTAGTTATAGCATCAATACTATTTTTGCTTACTTCGACTGTAAAACCTAAACTTCTAAGCCAATCATGGCAAGCGAGTTGTAAATCGCTCGGCTTATTACCTTTAACTTTATTCTCCATAAATAGGATTTTTTCTCTCGAGGAGGTATTCCCGACGATAAGTAAATCTG
>DYOP01000077.1:0-3783 GCA_020720425.1 Bdellovibrio sp.
CAAAAATGCAAAAGTATCATGCAGATGTTTTGCGTTTTTGGGTAACAAACTTAGAGCAAATGGATGGGGCTCATCAAGAGTTGGGTTTGATAAATATACCAATTAACTCAAACAAGATTTCGGAACTAAAACTTCGCATGCGCCAATTTCAGGACGAGACTATTGGTTGGCTTCAGTCTGAGGACAAAGCAAATTGCGTAATTCAATTAGGGTTATACTTAATGCCAATTTCAAAAATCAAAGACACTTAGTTTTTGCCTCACTCATAAACAAATATTTGTTACTAAATATTTTCTTTGCCTATTTCGCGGTATTTAGGACGTAACTGACTGATGTGATCGCAGTTTTTTGCGGGAACTCATAAAGTAGGTGTTACTTCTAAAAGTGATAAAACGAATCAAGAGTTAGTTTTTCTCTATTCCACTGGTTGGCCTGGGTTAAAAAACTTTCATTGGGTTGCGTGATTGAGTAAAGACCAAAATCCATTTCAGCCGTCAGAGCCGATGGGCCTAGGGTTAATTTTTGATCATTTTCTTCTTTTAGATATATTAAAAAACTATCATGGTCGATTTGATTATAAATCGATTTAAGCATCCATTCAAAAACGTCTGAATGGGTTACTCGGATGTGACCCACATGAAAAAAATTTAAAGCAAGCTCAGATTTGCTTCGGGATTTTGGTTTTGTAAGTCGATGGGTCCATCCTAAAAGTGAGCCAAATTTTAAAAATTGTCTAAAATTATGGGCGCGTAACTGATAAGACAATGGAATATAGTTTTGAAGTAAGTCAGAGGGTAACAGTGTTAATAAACCTACAATTTTTAATTGTGAATTAATGGCAAGCCAAACAGAATCAAGTTCTAAGCCCATGTTTTTAAGCTGCGTTTGTAAACTATGGGCATCTTTGATGTCAGAATAGCGGTGGTGCAAAGGATCTTTTATAAATTGATCAATCATTGAGATATCTGACTCTTGCGCGGGTCTAACATTTATCCATGGCAAATCAACTTTGTAAATCGGAAAAAATCCATGTAGGCTAACCAGTTTTACCCGTTGGTAAAGATCATATCTTAAAATTTGGGGGCTAGAAAGGCGGGTTCTTAAAAATGAATTGAGCAGATGGCTCTCTTTTTTTGAAAGTAACACCATAAGACCATTTGTATCGTGCGCACTTTTAACCTGAGTTATAATTGCATTTAAATTTTCGTGCCATCCAATCGCGGCTTTTCGAGTGGGTAACAATCTCATATCCCTTGCAATCGCAAGCTTAAGTGGGCGATCGTGTGAGGGGCTATAAAAATCATGATATACAAAACTGCTAGTGGCAACGATAGCGCCCTCATCAGAAGCTAAAAAATAGGTTTCAAAGTCTTTGCCTTGAATTTGGTAGGGGTGAAAAAAGCCTTGAGGTCTTTGAATTTTAAAATTGATCAGATCTTCAAATGCAAAACTTTCAAAAAACTCTGTCAATTGACTTTCGTCATTCCAAGTCGCTTGTTTAATTTGCATGGTTTGGATCCCAAGGCGTCTCGGTTTTATTTAAAACATGATTGGTATGGCGAGATAAAACAAAAAGATAATCACTGAGGCGATTTAAAAAAACAAGAGCAATGGGAAATTCAAAAAGCGAAGCCTCGACTAAGTTTCGTTCGGCTCTACGGCACACGGTTCGAGCAATATGAAGCTGCGCCGCGATTTCGCTTCCGCCAGGTAAGATAAATGTTTTTAACTCAGGTAAAAGCAGTGTCATTTGGTCAATTGCCAGTTCAAGTTTATGAGTTAGTTTTTCGCTCAGTTGAGGAAGCTTATCTCGAAATTCTGATTTTTGAGTGGCGATATGACTGCCAATTATAAAAAGTTCATTTTGAATTTCAACAGCAAGTTTACTTAAGTCGGTTAATTGCGGCTCTTTTTTAAGATGGCAAATGATAAGTCCAAGCCATGAGTTAAGTTCGTCTACCGTTCCGTAGGCCTGGGTCAGCGGGTGATTTTTAGGAATTCGGTTGCCACCAAAAAGTTGAGTTGTTCCGTCATCGCCAGTTTTTGTGTAAATTTTCATGTGCCCTCTTTTTGAATAACTCATTTAAAATGAGGTTTGTTAAAATTAATTCTGTTAAACGGAAGTCTTTTAAAGTGAAGCTGTTAAACTGAAGTATATAGCACAATCAAATGAGGTTAAACTATTTTGATTTTTTAAATGTTAAACTTCGCACTCAGTCAGATCGTTTTTACGAATTTAAAGATCTTAAATGACCCCTGATACCAGATAGTTTAAGATTCAATCAATAGGAATGAAGTCTATTGAGTGATTCGAGATTAAGGAGTTATTTATGATTAAGGGAGATTTATTAGTAACCATACCTCATTCGGGCGAAAAAATCCCTGAACCTGCAAGCTGGTTAGTGGGCTTGTCAGAGCCCGTTTTATTTTGCGATGTAGATCGATATGTGGATAAGCTTTATGAGGATATTTTGCGCAAACTCGGTATTGAATGGGTTAAAACAGACTGGCATCGTTACTCAGCCGATATGAACCGAGTGCCAACGGATATTGATCGTGATTCTGTTGAAGGTGCCCCTAATCAGGCGGGCACTTTTAATCGAGGGTTTCACTGGGTTGTAACCACATTAAACGATCGCTTAATTAATAAGCCCATGGATCATAAAACTCATCAAGAGCTTATCAATATTGTTTTTAATCCCTTTCATAATGAAATTAAAAATACCATTCAAAAAATGCGTTTATCAAAAGATACCCAAGTGATCTATCATTTAGATCTTCATTCGATGCCCTCACGAGGCACCTTAGAGCACCGAGATCCTAACCAAGACCGAGCCGATATTGTCATTAGTGATCAGTTTGAAAAATCAGCCTGTAAAGATTTTGTTAACTTAGTGATGACCAGTTATTTAAGAGCGGGTTTTTCGGTAAGATATAATTGGCCCTACTATGGCGGCAGAATTACAGAGCAATATGGTAACCCAAATGCTCATCACCATACGGTACAAGTCGAGTTAAATCGAAAATTATATATGAACGAAACAACAAAAAAACCAAATTTAAATTTTGATCAAACACAGGTAAAATTAGGTCAAGCTCTCCAAATGATTCAGGCTGCAATAATTTAGGTTATGCTTTTTATTGCGATATTTTGTTAAATTTTTTTGATTTTATTTAAAGCAGCAAGGAGTTATATTTTGAATTATTATAAATATATTCATCAGGTTTATGGAATAAGGTATGTTTTAACCCCTCTCGCACTTGCTTCTGATGGTCAAAATCAAGCTGATTTATTTGAAGGAGAGTCAGATTTAAAAATGTTACTTTCGTCTAAAATAATATGGCTTGCTCGGTCTATGGATTCTAACCAAAGCGGGGTTTTTGAGTTAGATGTTTTTCACCGAATGGTAGAGGCTTTGTCTAAAAAGGCTCAAGACGAACAGGGGGAGCTTGGGGCAAAATTTAAAGATATGGTTTTTTTAGAAACGGAAGTAAACCAAATTTCTTCGTTGGTTGAGATCTTTCAACCCCGTCAAAAAATAGTGGTCATGGATTCTGAACTTATGGCCCTGTTTAATCAAATTGGAACTCATCTTAATGTGTTAGAAATTCCAGATCCAAGATTGTTTATAAAAAATCCAAGCCTTAAAAAATCGGCTTGGCAACACATGCTTTCATTTTTTTTCTAAAAAAAGGGCCCTACTTATCAAAATAGGGCCCCTCAAAAACACTTATTTAGGGGAAAGGAGTTAACCTAAATAAGTGTTGGTAACATTTACATTT
>DYOP01000077.1:3883-9499 GCA_020720425.1 Bdellovibrio sp.
CACTTATTTAGGGGAAAGGAGTTAACCTAAATAAGTGTTGGTAACATTTACATTTCAATTCAAACACTTATATATTATCTATTTACATTTACATTTACATTTACTTTTACATTTACATTTACTTTTGTTTTTACATTTACTTTTGTTTTTACATTTACTTTTGTTTTTACATTTACTTTTGTTTTTACATTTCTATTTCTATTTCTATTATATTTACTATTGCTTTTTATTTAAATCTGACTTTGCACTTACCTATTTATTTAAACTTGCAATTTAATTTAGACTTATTCTTGCAATTGCAGCTCCTTGTGCGGCTGCAATTGGTTTTTTTCATTAGCTTTAATTATCCAATCATCTTTAGAGCTAAGCCGGGCTGTTGATTGGCTTGAGCCAGCACAGATGTAGAAGCTTGAAGTAAAATATTATTTCGAGCTGACTCGGCTGTACTTGCTGCGATATCGGCATCTCTGATGCGTGAGTTGGCAGCTGATAAGTTTTCGTGTTGAACGCCCAAATTATCAATAGTTGATTGAAACCTGTTTTGTAGAGCTCCTAAGTACGCTCGAAAATTTGCGACTTTAGATTGAGCTTCGTCTACTGTTTGAAGGGCTGATTGCGCACCCTCTTTATCTTTATAATCAACACTTCCAATGCCGAGCTCATCGGTTGTTGAGTTAAGTGATGAAGAGTCAAAAGAGATGCGATCTTGGTTGTCTTCGTTATAAATACCGACTTGTATATCAAATTGATCACCGGTTCCATCAAGTAAAGAAGTTGTTCCGAAACGAGTGGTTTTTGAAATTCTTTCCATTTCAGACTTAAGTTGCTGAACTTCAAGATCCAAAAACTCACGTTCTTTGTTACCTAAAGTATCTGATGCCGCCTGAATTCCGAGCTCTCGCATACGAGTTAGGATATTTGAAATTTCACCTAAGCCGCCCTCTGCAACTTGAACCATTGAGATGGCATCATTCGCATTTCTTGAAGCTTGAGCATAGCTTCGAATTTGTGATTTTAAATTTTCAGAAATTCCAAGTCCTGCGGCATCGTCAGCAGCCTTTGTTATTCGTGACCCAGACGAAAGTTGAGCCATACTCTTTTGGATTTCTCTTTGTGAGTTGGCAAGTGTTCGTTGTGCGTTGATCGAAGCGGTGTTGGTTGTTACTCTCATTCCCATGGTGTATCCTCCTTTTATGTACCCTTAGACTTAGGGTAAGTTTTATTTTCTATACCCCCCTTTTCGCCTAGGTCTGGCAGGACTTTAGATGGCCCAGCTTAAAACTAGACCAAAGGCTTTAAATACTAGACTCAAGTCCTAGGTAACACTCAAAAAAGCATCAAAATCCCAGACCTTAGTCAGGTAAAATTAGCTAATAAGACTGGTCTATCTTATGTCGAGTCGGTCCTGTTACCGACTTTACGCGCGAAAGCCTGGAGGGGGGTAACCTCTGGCTTGGGATGTGGGTGTTGATGGGTGGTGGGCTTGTGGTCTGATCGCTGCGATCGCAGCTCGAAGCCCGAATATGCAAATAGACTAGAGCAAGGGCTATGCCCTGCAAAGTGACACCAATATCCAAGAGCTTTGTTTTGCTCCCTATAAATTTTTATGATAGACGGGTGAAATGTCATTATTACCAGATATACAATCGTCTTTATCGCAGATAAATAGGCTTAATCAGCTTGATTGGGTGGGGCTGAGTGCTGTTGAGCTTCCCATTCGCGTCAAGGGTTGCGATCTCGCATTTATGGCGCAAGTGCGCGTTGGTGTCAATTTGACCAGCTCTGAAGCCAGAGGCATACATATGTCTCGCTTATATAATATATTAGAAAAATCTTTACCAAATATAATTATAGGTCAGTCCTCAAATGAACTTTTTGACCTTCATGAGAAAGTTTTAAAAACTCAAGGGGGCCTTTCTGATTGGGCTCAAATTCAAATTGACTGGCAAATGCCAGTTGGCACAGTTACTTTAAAATCAGAGCAGGCCACTCAAAAAATTTATCCTGTTACCCTGATCATAAGCGGAAAGCCCCAATCCGAAGTCACTTTAGAATGGGGTGTACAAATTATTTACTCAAGCACTTGCCCTCAATCCTATGCTTTATCTACACAGGCGCAAGTCGAAGAGTTTGAACAAAAATTTAAAGCGGGGACTCCTTCAGATTTTAATTTTGATGCCGTCAAAGCCTGGCTTGAGCAAGGGCTTGTTGCCACCCCTCATGCTCAGCGAAGCCAAGCCCATGTGTTTGTGCAAGTTAATCAAACACAAAAAAATAATTGGGAATCTGAAAATTCGTATCAGGATATTGGCCCTTTTGTGAGCCTTATTAAACTGTCTGAGGCTCAATTGGCAACGGCCTCTCAAACCCTTGTTAAAAGATCTGATGAAAAAGAATTTGCACTTATTAATGCTCAAAATACTTTGTTTTGCGAAGATGCAGCCAGAAGGTTGGCCCAGGGGTTAAGCCAACTTAAAATTAAGCGTTACTATGGTCATGTTATTCATTTTGAAAGTTTGCATCCCTTTGATGTACGGGCCTACTTTTCGGGAAATTTGTAATCGCATTTTTTTGTTGTGTATTTTGGTAATGAAAACTATATTCAACAACTATGGAAAAAACACATATCCCTAAGCTTCCAAAATCATTTGATTTTCAAGAAACACTACTTAAAAAGAGGTCAAGTTATACCGAGGCCGAACTAAAAGAAGTCATTCGCAGCTTGCACCTTAAAGTGACTCAACAACGACTTATGATTTTAAAAATACTTAACTCAGGTCAACGCAAACATATCACAGCTCAAGAGCTTTATGAGCGTGTTTCAGCCGAAGACTCTTCGATTGGTTTTGCAACGGTTTACCGACTATTAAAAAAGTTGGCTGATTCTCATCTTGTTACTGAGGTTCGCGTGGGCGGAGCGCCAGCCCGATACGAGCTAAATCCTAAATCCCATCATGATCATATCACCTGTATTCAGTGCGGAAAAATCAGTGAGTTTGAAAATCAAGAAATTGAGCAGCTTCAATCCATGGTAGCAAAAAAAATGGGTTATCAACTGACAAGTCACGTTTTAGAGCTGTTTGGGATTTGTTTAAACTGTCAAAAACACAATTTTAAAAAAGAAGCCTAAAAGAAAAAGTCTTATCAAGACTAAGGCAATTCAAAAATAAGTATAAGTAAGTATAAGTAAGTATTAAAATCAGCCCGCTACTGCTAGACTATCATTTTTATTTTATAGACTATCGTCTATCAAAATAAAACAAATTAGGATTTAATATTATCTTGTGGCAGCCTAGTTAAATGGTACTGAAAAATCCCAATTTAACATACTCTAAAAAAACTCTTAGGACTGGTCTATTATTTTTTATTTTTTTGTTTCAATTTAATTTACAAGCTCAGTCAAATAATTCGAGTAAATCATCTTCGCTTAAACCCATAGAGCCTATTGACTACTATGAATCGGTAAAAAATGATTCTTCAAAAAATACTAAATCAAGTGTCAAGCCAATCACTCCGGCAGTGCCAACTAAGAAGTCGGTAGAAGTAAAATCTAATAAGCAAACCGTAAATGTAAATCAAAAAAGCGCAGAAAAGATTATTTCTTTGACCCCTCCCGTTGATGTTACTCAAAAGTCTGAGGATAATGTTTTTCCACTAAAACCGTCCCCCTCGTCTTCGGTAACAGCTTCTGCAAAAACTCAGGTCACGACTCCCCTAACGGTTCCATTAAAAGTGACCACTCAATTATTAAAAGTTAGAAATCTTGAAGGTGAAGTGGTTTGCCGAATTCGAGAGGGCACTCCGCTTTTAGCAACTGCGATTTCGCAGGGTGGAGATAGGGTAGGGATCAGCATAAACGCGCGAGGCTGTCCTGACAGTGGATTTGTTGATATTCGTTATGTTAGAAAAACTAAAAGTAGTCTTTATGAAAATGATGAGGCCGTTGTTGATGAACAAGGACTCAGCTTAAGAACAAGTCCTAAAATAGCGGGTAAAACCTACATATGCCCAATGCCCAAAGAAACAAAGCTTATTTTGAGGTCCGACAATCAAAAAGTAAATGGCACTACATGGTATCACGTCGAGTTACCTAATCCGCCCCAAGGCTGCGCCAGCGAAGGGTGGGTTTCGGGTAACTATATTCGAGCAAATATTAGCTTAAATGATTTGCCAATTATTTCAGAGACTGAATTTGAACAAGCTCAAACCGAAGGTAAAGCTTGTAGTACAGATTGTTTTGAAAAAGAAACATCCAAAGGCACAGATTTGCTATCAATGGTTTCAAAAGGAATTGATGCCGCCTTTAAGCTCAATAAGGCAGACATCTCGCAAAATGAAGGATCAAAACTTTTAGATCAAATAAAAAAACTAAGTTTGGGTAAAAAATGTGAAGCCGCTAATAAAGGATGGTGTCACCGTGGTCTTGTGCAAATGCCAATGGCACCTGAGGCTAAAAATGCTGGGTTTTGTGGGAGTCATCACTATGGGCCAGATAAGCCTCCCGGAGTAGATGCCTATGCTTCGCCTCAAACGGCATGCGCTATGTTAAGCGTGGCTCAAAAATGGAAAAAAGATTTTTGTCCCGATCCTTCTATGGGTTGTAAAATTGCTTGGGGTGATGTTTCACATCGAACTAAGGCTAGGTTTAATGGGCATGTTTCTCACACCGATGGTGATTGTATTGATATAAGACCCCTTCGAAAAGGTGAGTTTAATGATTCGGGAATCACTTATAAAAACTCAAACTATGATAGAGAAAAAACAAAGCAGTTAATTGATTTATTAAAAAGCTCAGGGGCTTCTACTGTTGTTTTTAATGATCCAAAATTAAAACAAAAAATAATTCAAGGACATGCAGGTCATATCCATGTATGCTTTAAACCAAATACAACACAACAAAAAACTTGTGATGAATTTGTATTAGATCGTAATATTTGCCCTGAGGTGTATTAATATGAAATTAATTAAAATAGCAAACTTAATGGCTCTAATGGGTGTTACCTTAGTTTTTGTCAGCTGCTCGAGTGGACTAAAAAAAAATGCAAGTCACAACCAGTTGATAAAAAATTTCAACCCAAAATCAGCGCAAGAGCAGGGACAAACACAGCCGCAGACGCAGATGCCGGTAACGGCAGATCGGCCACAACAAAGAACCGTATCCTCGGTGCATCCCTGTCAGTCTTACTTAAAGGCTTTTAATCGTTATGATGAATATGTAGGCCGAGAAATTGTTTATAAAATTTCAATTTTTGATCTGATGGATTGGTCAGTGCATTCTGATTTTCAGGGGTTAGTGGCCGTTAAAGAAGTGCCCGAAGGGGCAAAACTTAATTTAAGCTGGGCACCCCATGATAAGCCTAAATTAGTAACTAAAAAAGTGATCGGCAGGGTTACTCGGGATTTTTTAATTGAGGATGAAAATTATAGATTAATTCAAATCCCCTTAGAAAAATTGCTGAATGATCAAACAAAAATGGGGCATTTATATATTCGTTTATCATTTGAAGAACAGATTCTTTGCGAAGACTCGTTTAGCACTTTTGAAATGGATTAATTCTATATGAAATCCAGTTGGTCAAAAGCCTTTGCAAGTTTGCTTTGGCCTATTGGGTTTGT
>DYOP01000078.1:0-2992 GCA_020720425.1 Bdellovibrio sp.
CATGGTAAGGCCGAGTATTTTTCGGCCAGCTTTGAGGGGGGCCTGATTACTTTTGCGGGGCTTATAACAATTATCGAGGCCATTAAATCGTTTTATCTTCCAACCTCGCTTGCTAGGCTCGATTGGGGATTAGCGTTAACTTTGATTGCCGGATTAGGTAATTTAGCTTTGGGGCTTTACTTAAAAAAAGTAGGTAAATATTGCTATTCCGAAGCGTTACTGGCTAGCGGGGAGCATGTTTTATCAGATGTTTGGTCAACAGCGGCGGCTATGGTGGGATTAGGGATTATTTATTTAGGAGGATCAAGTTGGATTGATCCATTAATTGCCTTAGTGATTGGTTTATTTTTAGTTAAATCAGGGCTTAAAATTGTGCGTAAAAGTTTTGGTGGTCTTTTAGATGAGGCCGATCCTGGGGTTTTAGAAAAGCTAGACTCAGCGTTTAAGGCGGTCCGTGGCCCTGAAATTATTGATATTCAGCAGGTCAGGGTTATTCGAAGCGGGGCCTATCACCATATCGATGCTTATTTAGTTATGCCTTCATTTTTAACGCTTAACCAAATTAGTGTTGCTAAATCAGAATTTCAAAAACGGGTTTTATCAAACTATTTGTTTTCGGGAGAGTTTCATTTTCAAGTTGAGCCTTGTACGGGTAACTATTGTCAAAACTGTTTGATGGATCATTGCCTGATTCGTCAGTCCCCCTATTTACCGAGGACTAATGGATGACGAAAATATTACCCGATCCCCTTCAAAAAAAAGATTTTCAAAGGCCGAATATTAATAATACTCAAACCTTAAAACGGCCTAACGAATATACCCAAGCTTTAACAGGTTTGTATTCAGAAATTGCTTTTGATGAGCAACGCGCTCCTGGTAACAAAGGTCAATGGCGAAGCCTAATTGGCCTTTCGCCCGATCACCCCCTTGATTTAGAAATTGGTTTAGGTAACGGTCTTCATTTTGCGCATAGAGCCAAGCAATACCCACAAAGGGGGATTGTGGGTATTGAGCTTAAATATAAGCCCTTAATTCAAAGCATAAGAAGGGCTTATTTAGGTGGGGCAAAAAACGCACTGGCTGCCCGTTACCATGCTTTTAATATTGATTTGTTATTTGAGGAAGGTGAAATTAATGATGTTTTTATACACTTTCCAGACCCTTGGACCAGCCCACGAAAACCTGATAACCGTATTTTAAATCCCCGTATGATCCAGATTTTAAGTTTTTTACAAAAACCCAATTCAACTCTTTTTTTTAAAACTGATTCGAAAGAGGCTTTTGAGTGGTCAGTACAAAATATTAAAAATACTCAATTTTTTACAGTTGAATATTTAACTTCTGATTTGCACAAAAGCCCCTTTGCTGAAAATAATTTTATTACCCAGTTTGAAAATATTTTTATTCGCAAGGGATTGCCCATTTATTTTTTAATGGCAAAAAAACCCTAAATTGATTTATGAATTATAAATTTAAAATGCTCCTTTAAATGTGGCTTAATTTGACTCTAGTTAAGGTATCATTCATACTAAAAATAAATGGTAGCAAATGGATAACTCAGAAACTAAGATTAAAATTACAGTGGTAACCTCTCACAATGATAAGCAAATCTTTTGTCAAAAAGGGCAGTATTTGATGTGGGTTTTAAAAGAGGCAGGCTTGCCTGTGGCCTCATCTTGCCGCGGCGTTGGAGTCTGCGCGCGTTGCCGAGTAACTATTATCGACGGAGAGGGTAACTTAAGCCCTAGGGGTGAGACCGAACTATTTATAGCCCAAAAAAATTATTTTTCTGACAACGAGCGATTATCTTGCCAGGCCCAAGTTTTAGGGCCAGTTACGCTTACTGCGACTTATTGGTAAAATAACAGTTGAAGTCGCAACAAAGCTTTTCTACACTATCTCCATGATTACAAAGCAGCAGCGAATAAGGCATTTTTTATGGCTCTCATTGTTTGTGTTACCTATTGATCAGCTTAGTAAATGGCTGTTTAGGCGTTATTTAGAGCAGCCCTATCACTTTGATTTGGGTCCATTTTTTATTCACTTTGAGCTTGCCGAAAATCAGGGGGCTTTTTTAAGCTTTGGCTCAGGTTGGTCCGAAGGCTTACGTTTTTGGGTGCTCACAGTGGCTGTATTTTTTGTTTTAATTTGGGCGGCTTGGTCTATTTTAAAAACTTCAACCTTTAAAAAGTATGAATATTGGGGGCTTCAGTTTTTATTGGTCGGCGGTATTGGTAACCTTATTGATAGGGCCTATAAAAGTACGGTAACAGATTTTGTGCAGGTAGGGGTATCAGTTTTGAGAACCGGAATTTTTAATATCGTCGATATGTTAATTTTGGCCTCACTGTTTTTAATGATTTTAGGCCCTTTATTTGAAATCAGAAAAGCTAAATTTCAGAACGAGTAATTGATAAACAGATTTGAATTTTCAGTTTTTAATTTAAACTTTTTAATTTAAACTTTCTAATTTAAACTTTCTAAGTTAAAATTTTTAATTTAAAATTTTTAACTTAGAAAGTTTAAGTGGAGAGGTGGGTATTTTAAACACCCCACCTCTAGCTAATTAATTGCAAGACGGGGTTACTGAATGCCGCCTCTTGATTTTTTCTTTTCTTGAAGCATGGTTTTACAAGTTTCTGACACCTTATCAGAATTTTCTTTTAAACATTTCATAATTCGTTTTTGGCCAGGCTTGATATCTTTACAAAGGGTTTCGACATCATGAGCACAGGCTTCTTGAAACTCTTCGCGAAAGCCCTTCATCCGAGCTTTTACCTCTGCCTGGTGAGCTTTGCAGGCTTCAGATAATTTATCATAATTATCCTTCATACATTTGCGAGCGCGTCCTTGGCCAGGCTCGACAGAGGCACAATAAGTCTGGAAGTCCTCTTGACATGCGCCATGGTTTGCTTGGCCTTGGCCAGATGCGGGGCCTTGTTGAGCTAAAGCATAGCTTGAAGAAACAAGTAACAGGGCTGATACAAGTAAC
>DYOP01000078.1:3092-4318 GCA_020720425.1 Bdellovibrio sp.
GGTGGGGGGTTTTTAATTTTTCCGGTTATTCCCTTGCCGCCAATTTCTAAGTTCTCAAATAAATACTCTCGGCTAATGAGTTTAACTGAGTAACCAGATCTTCCGCCTGCTACGCAGTCTGAGGGGGTGGCTTCAATCTCATCTGATGATCCTCCGCCCTGAGTTTGTGGAATTGGATTATTGCATATACCAAATCGTTTATCGTCAAGAATATAGTTACCCGGATCAAAGGTGTGCCAAGAAGTTAGGTTACTAGATATTCGGTTACTGGCTTGAGTCGTTTGGCCATAATCTTTAACCTGCTGAATATACCCAAGACCTGAAATTTCTATTGGTGTGGTGCTACCCTGAAAATTGCCCTTTGTAAGTCTTACTGATTTGCGATCTAAAGCCGATTCGGATTTATCCTTAGCAACTGACTCCAATTGATCTTTAATGCTAAAAGGGGTTTGGCCAGAGCTATAGCCAAAATCATACCTCATGCGGGCTCTTGAACCTACAAACAACTGGTTCTTTGAAAGACGCTTAACTATATTGGTAGCGGCATTTGATTCGATATTATAATACATTAAATCAAACTGGTCGGGGAGTATGGCCGAAATTTCAAGTTGCCTCATTCTTGGCTCTGTCCCCATAGATGGATTTTTTGCTAAGAAATCTCGTTCATCAATGCCAGGGCTGCCGCTAACTGTAGGATTGTTTATAAACCCTAATAAATGAACCCAAATATTTGGATTAATCTTTTCACTCACAAGCCCATTTATGAGGGAATTTTTAAAAATGGCTTCATTCCAAGTGGCAATGGTACCCGCGGCCCTTAAGCCCACTTTGTCACCGACAAACCGCGAATAATTGGGCTGAAGAAGTTCAAGTAGTGTCGTAATTTCTTCTTTTTCAGGTTGAGATAGGTTGCCAGGAGGTTTGCTATTAAATGAATTGTATTTATTTATAACTTGTTGGATAAAGCCTTTAGTAGCGTTATCATTTCGATAGGGCAATTTTTTATCAACTAAATTATATTTAGGTGATGGGCTATCTTCAATATTAGAAGAAGTAGGTTCCCCTGCCTTCCAAGTATTAGTATACCATGGTCCAATGTTACCACCAAAGGGCTTTGCAAAGGCAGAGGCTTTTAATGTAATTCTGCCTAACGGAGCAAAAGGAATTTTTGGTTCAATACTAGCTTCTACCCCAACATAGGCCATACACCAGGGGTCTTTTTCGTA
>DYOP01000078.1:4418-9431 GCA_020720425.1 Bdellovibrio sp.
TGAGTTACCGGCCATGCCAAGAGCGCGGTATCTAAAGTTAAGTAACTTCCATGATTGGCGTATTTGATAGTTTGTATGAGAAATAGCTGATAAAACCTCGGCTTGTTTCATGGCCCCATAGTAGGCCGCTAAATCAACTGAATTTTGTAAATTGATTTTATGATAAACAAGTAACCCCACATTAACGACCATGGCAAAGAAAATAAAAAGAACTTGAAACATCAATGCTGCGAATATAGCAACTTGTCCCTTTGGGGAACCTTTAAAAGTAATCATTGCAATAGGGTAACATAGCAGAGGTTGTTTACAACTCAGAACTGGCCTTTGGTCCCTTAAATTTAAAGTGTAAGAAAAATAAAATTAAAGGTGGGGAGTTAAGTGAGGCGATCGCGGCCAGAAATTGGAATTCAAGAGCATTATATGTGCAGTTTGGATTGAAAAATATATTATGCTATAGGTTATATGTTGAGTATTTCAACTGAGAGTTCAAAAATGAACAAACCAATGGTGAAATCAATATGGAAAAAATAAACTTGAATAAACGTACCGTATCTGGTACACTTTTGAAAGCTATCGTATGGCATCCCGTAGCCAAAGAGACGATTAGGAATTTTTCAGAAGAAGTTCGGGTTAAGGTTGGTTATCTTCTGCATTTACTTCAAAAAGGTGAAAGTTTGCAGATGCCCCAATCTCGTACATGAGCAGTGTTGCGGCTGGTGTTCAAGAGCTTCGGGTTAAAGATCGAGATGGAATTTATCGGGTTTTCTATCTCACAAAAATGGAAGACGGAATTTATGTGTTCCATGCATTTCAGAAGAAAACTATAAAAACACCTGACGATGAGATTCTATTGGAAAAAAAAGTCTCAAAGAGCTTTTGGAGAGATAAAATGGCTAAACAAGTTTTAAAATCTACAAAAAAAATTAAGCCAGTGATTTCAAGAAATGCTGAAGATATTGCTGTTGCTTTAGGTCTTCCGAAATCAACTGCTATCGAGTGGCAGGTCCGTCAACAAGTGACGGAAAAAATCATCAAGATTTTTGATCATAGCCAAATGACCATTACGGATTTAGCAAAGAAAGCTGAGACTTCTCGGGCGCGGATCACTCGCATCTTAAAAAAAGACACAAGTGATATATCTTTGGATGTTCTTTTGAGGGTGCTTGGTGCAACTGGGCAAAAAGTTGAGTTGAAATTTTTGAGAGCTAGTTAGTTAGGTTTTTCAGTAAACACTCAATCCATATATTTATAATATAATTGGATTTATTGTTATAAATTATATTAGCATACCAAAGTAGGGTTTTCTATAAAACGTATCGTATCAAATGGAGAGCAGAGTTAATGAAAAATGTAACATTAAACTTTAAGGCAATGGCAAAGATTAAGGCTAAAATTAAGGCTAAAATTATAGATACGCCTAAGTTTGGCATTACAAATAGAACTCGCTCTTACGCTTACACTGACACTGACACTTACACTCGCACTCGCACTCGCACTTGTGCTTGTACTTTGACTCCGAGATCAACTTCGACTTCGAGTTCGACTTCGAGTTCAGCTCCGACGCCGACTCCGGCTTTGAACTTAGTTCGGACTGCGACCCTGGTTTCAGTTCGAGCTGGCAATAAATTAATCAACAGCGCCTTTTATTTAATAGCTCTTAATTTTATTGGAATTCTATTTTTCGGGTTGCCACTTAAGGCAGATATTTTATTTGAAGGTTACTATCAGCTGTATATTCAAAATCAACCCCTTGGGTACAGTATACAAAAATACGAATTTGACTCGGCAACAAAGCAATTTGTTTCGACTAGTTTTTTAAAAACTAACGAAATGGGTGGTAACACGACTGAAAGTATTAAGACCTATGCAGATGAAAATTTTAAACCTGTTAAGTACTTGTATACTTTTTTGTCAGGAACGGGTGAAAGTAAAACTATTGATGGGCAAATCAAGGGTGAAAAGCTTTTAGCAACAGTTAAAGCAGGCTCGGGAAAGCAAAATAAAATTGTTGCCGATATGCCCAAGGGTGTTTTTTTTAGCCAGTTTTTAGTGTATGTTATTTTAAAATCTCCCAGTGGTTTGAGTGCTCAAAATAGTTTTTCTTATAAGGCTATTGCCGAAGAGGATGCAAGTGTTACCTCTGGCCAAGCTCAGCCCAAGGGGGCGACTAAATATTTAGATAAAATACCGGCGATTCGATTTGAAAATATTTTTAAAGATTCAAAATACACTTCATATGTTACCGAAAAAGGTGAAGTATTAGAAACCCAGTCCCCCCTTCAGGGGATTAAAATGGTTTTAGTTCCTGATCCTTCGATTATTAAAAAACAATATGTATTGCCAGAAAAAATAATTAAATCTGTTTTTGGCAATGTTCCATTAGGTGTGCGTAATATAGCTTATGATTTAAATCAAAAAGGCGAGTGGCCAGGCCAAAGCAGTGCTGGGCTGGTTTCGCCGCAGGCGGGGGGCTCAGCGGTAGATTCGGCAGCAGGTAGGGCTTCTCAATCGGGTAATGAATCTTCTTCTTTAGAGGTTCCTGAAATGACTAAACAAAAAGGAGTTCCTGCGGGCCGAGGGATTCATGTTAAGCCGGGGGGCAAGTAAATAGAGACGTTAAAAAACAAACCATAAACCAATCAGGATTGTTTTAAGTATGTGGGGAAATTTATTTTTTTTAGGAATATCAGCTGAGCAATTAACTCAGGATGAGATAAAATGGCTTAATCTTTATGGGGCTGGCGGAATTGTTTTGTTTAAAAGAAATATTAAATCTCCTGAGCAGCTTAAAAACCTAATTGCTCAAATAAAATTTGAAGCTCAAAAAAGTGCTAATCCGACTTCTCCCCTTATATGTATTGATATGGAAGGAGGCAGAGTGGCTGAGCTACCTCAAGATCAATTTAAATCATGGCCTGTGCCACCGTCTCAGATTTCAGAGGAATTGCTTTATCAATATGGGTTTGAGATGGGGAGTTACCTAGCCCGATTAGGTTTTCGTGTTAATTTTGCTCCTTGTTTAGATGTTTTAACTGAGCCAAGTAATCAGTTAATTGGTGACAGGGCTTTATCAACAAATCCAATTGAAGTTGTAAAAAAAGCTAAGCTTTTAATAAAGGGTTACCAAGACTCAGGTATTTTAATCTGTGCAAAGCATTTTCCAGGTCATGGTCATACGATAGTAGATAGTCATTTTGACTTGCCTGTTGATCACAGTCCGCTTGACCAAATCGAATCGTCTCATTTGTTGCCCTTTAAGTTGGCATCTGATTGGAATGTTCCGTTTTTTATGACGGCCCATGTATTGTATTCGTCTGTTGATAAGGATCATCCTGCAACTTTGTCTGAGTTTTTTTTAACTAAAATTCTTCGAGATAAATTAGGTTACCAAGGTTTGTGTTTGGCTGATGATCTGGACATGGGAGCCCTAATAAAAAACAATTCCCCACGCGATATTGCCACCCAGTTTTTAAAGGCGGGTGGTGATGTGCTGATGTATTGTCATCGTAACCAGCCTCCCTTTGATATTTATGACCATATTAATAATTTTTTTAAATCTAACCAGGTTTTGGCGGCTCACTCACAACTCACCGTTTTAGAGGTTGAAAAACTCAAATCCCTTTTGGCACCTCTTTGATTTTAACTTTCTTAAGGTTTTAACTTATTTTAATTTTATAAATCCGCAAGTCTGTTTCGGAAAAACTAATAATTTACGAAATGGTCTTGCGGATTTTCTAATTTGGTGTTAGAGTGATTTTTATATAAAAAGTATAATTATTAAGATAAAATAAAACACGACACGGCACGATTGTAATTAACTAGATTTAACTCAGGAGTCAGTTATGCATTATAAAAGAAGTTTGCAACTGCCCCATTTGTTAAAAATGAAAAGCCACTTTTTGTTTGGTCCACGGAGTACAGGTAAAACCACTTTAATAGAGGATCAACTTAAATCTGTATTAGTTTATGATTTGCTAGATGATAATACTTTTGTCGCACTAACAAGAAATCCTAAATTGATTGAAGAACAAAATATTTTAAATCCAAAGATCGTAGTGATTGATGAAATTCAAAAGTTACCTAAAATTTTAGATGAAGTACATAGATTGATAAAAAAACATAATTGGACCTTTTTGCTAACAGGAAGCAGTGCTCGAAAGTTAAAAAAAGGCAGCGTTAATCTTTTAGCAGGGCGAGCATGGGAGACTCATTTGTTTCCGCTCTCGTTTTCAGAAATTAGCGATTTTAATTTAATTCAATATCTAAATCGTGGAGGGTTACCCCATGTTTATCCATCAAAAAATTTTGAATCTGAAATTAAAAACTATGTTAATATTTATTTAAAAGAAGAAATTATTAACGAGGCATTAGTTAAAAATTATGAATATTTTATGGATTTTTTAGATGTCATAGCGTTAACAAATGGTCAAGAGCTAAACTTTGAAAACATATCTAGGGACTCCTCTGTGCCGGCTCGAACGGTACAAAACTATGTTCAAATTCTAGAAGACACATTAATTGCCTATCAGTTGATGCCCTTTAGAAAAACTAAATCCAGAAAGGCTATTACAAAATCAAAAATTTATTTGTTTGATATTGGAGTGACTAATTACATAGCAAAAAGGGGGCCTATTATCCTAGGAAGTGAGACTTTTGGTTATGCTTTTGAGCATTTTATTATTAACGAAGTGCGCACTTATTTAAGTTACCATGGCTATGATAAACAAATTGTTGGGCCCTTTTACTGGCGAACGGTTGATAAATACGAAGTCGACTGTTTAATTTCAAATGAAGTAGCTATTGAAATTAAGGCTTCTAAAAGTATCAAAAGTCATCATCTTGGGGGTCTTATAGCGCTCCAAGAAGAGAAAATTTTTAAAAAATATTTTATTATTTCTCAAGAATCTAATGAAAGAGTTACCGAGACGGGTATTTATATTTTACCTTGGCAAATTTTTTTAAAGCGACTTTGGAATAAGGAGATTTATTCTTAAAAGCCTGTCTTCAAATAAC
>DYOP01000079.1 GCA_020720425.1 Bdellovibrio sp.
GCAGTTAAGATATAGACTTTGGGCAGTTACGAAAGAGATCTAATAATAGCAAAGTGTTTACTTATGGTATCGCGTATTAGGAGCTGGCGATAAGTGCCGCGGGCTAAAAAAGGGGAGGACCCGCTGATATCTTAAATTGAGTGCTAATTTTTAGAGTTAGTATCATGGCCATCAATTACAACCAGAAGCTGCGATACCAATTCATGTAAGCTAGTGCTTTGCGCACTTAGCTCTTCAGAGGCGGTAGCTGTTTGTTCGGCAGAGGCAGCATTTTGTTGGGTTGTTTTATCCAGCTCATTTATGGCTCTATTGATATCCAAAACACCCGTAGCTTGTTCTTCAGATGCGGTTGAAATTTCTGAGTTTAAATGGGCCACCTTTTCTATGCTGGTAACAATCATGTTCAAAGTCGCCCCTGATGATTGAGCAAGCCCTGATCCTTGTTCGACTTTTGAGGCGCTGTCTACGATCAAGTTTGCAATTTCTTTGGCGCTGCTAGCTGAGCTTTGAGCCAGTCCACGCACGGCTTCTGCAACGACAGAAAATCCTTTGCCTTGTTCGCCAGCTCTTGCCGCTTCGACCGCGGCATTAAGGGCTAAAAGGTTTGTTTGAAAGGCAATATCGTCAATGACAGAAATGATTTCTTTTATTTTTTTGGACGAGCTTGAGATTTCGTTTATAGCTCCAATTAATTTTTCAACTTCGCCTCTGCCTGCGCGGGCTTGCTCTAGGGCGGTAGCTGAAACAATTTTGGCTTCATTGGCATGATTCGCATTCATGCGAATCATGGATGAAACTTCTTCTGTAGATGCGGTTGTTTCTTCAATCGAGGCTGCGGCCTCAGATACAGAAGAGCTTAAAGAGTGAGATGAGTTGGAAATATCATTTGCGGCTGAGGCAACTTGATCTCCGGCGGATCGAAGTGCAAGAGCTACATGAGTTAAGTTAATTAATGGTTTTCTCATAAACAAATAAGCTATTCCAAGTGCTACCATAAGTAAGGCGGATGCAATTATGACAATATACCAAGTGGTAGATGCGGCTTGAGCTTTTAATTCATCTTTACTCATATAAATAGCAAAAACACCATGACTTTTTCCGTCTGCCCAGTTTTCCATTTGGTAACCTAAAATGTCTTTTCCATTACCCCAAACTGAAGTTTCGGGACTTCCATGGCAAATTAAACATCCTTGGGCTTTACTTAATTTGACTTGTTTATAGACCCGAACAAAATCAGAGTCTTTGTCTATAATTTGATTTAAAGAGGGGTCAGCTTCAAATCTTTTTAAAATTTCTTCTTCAAAAGCTAAGGGCGTATTATCTTTATTTCTTGGGTCTCGAGAAAAAATTCGAAATATATAATTCTCTTTGTCCGAATTTTCTTGTCCAATTTTCATTGAAGAAACGATCGGGACTTGATTAAGAACCTCAGTTTTAGCTTCTTTTGAAAGGTTACCATCCGGAAATTTGAGTTTCATTTCTTCGATGGTTCTTGTAAGGCCTCCTTGGCCTGCTATAAAGTTACGAGCGGATTCGAGCCGAGAAAGAACGGCCGTGGCCTTGTTAATCAATCCCTGCTCTCCGAGCTGAGTCATTTGATTAATAGCAACAAGCACAGCTGCCGCAGCGCTTAGCATGGCGGCTAAAATAACGATAGAGATAATTTTAGTTTTAAAACTCACGTGTTTCTCCTGCGGGAAGATGTAACTTCAGCATCAATTTCGTCGGAGTAACTGCATAAAAATAAAGTCTAGTTTTTTTAAAGATTACCGAACAAAATGGATTCTTACATCTTACATCTTACATCTTACTCTTAAAGCGTTGTATACCCATCCTAATCACTAAAGTAGCAAAATAAAATTATGAATTATTCTTTAATTTATAGTCTTACTTGGATTAACCAGACTTGTGTTTAGTTGAGAGTTTTATAATTTGTTGGGGCTGCAAGGTTAAAGCGATTAAGCTCGATAGCTTGATTTTTCTCTACTATCGTCGGGATAGAGGTAATTTCAAAATCGGGGTGATCGAGAGTAAATTTATAGTCGGTATATTTTTTAAAAGTAAGATTAGCTTTTTGGCAAATAAGAATTTCATTTTTATTATGGCAGGGCCAAGATGTTGATTTTGAACTGAGTAGAATTTGACTAATTTCAGAAATAGGAAATTGAATATTTAAAACCTGAATTAAATAATCAGGCGGACCTTGGGTTACTTCTTTTTTGGAGTGATCAATAATTAAAACGCCCGCATTGTTAGATAAAATTTGTATGAGGGGTCTGTTAAATGGTCCAAAAAAATCAGCGCGAATGGTTTGGGGCCCTTTTAAAAGTAATTGGCTGGTAACCCTTGATTTTTTTCTGTTTACCTTATCAAAAATAGTGAGTTGGCTTTTAATAGTTAAATAATCTAGGGATTGGCTCAGGGGTTGGTAGGACTTGGGCTCTTCAATGGTTTTTAAAGATTGGCAGGAGGTCATAAAGATTAGGAAGTTTAAAAACAAGATAAGAAAAAAAAAATAGTTTTTACTCGAATTCATTGATGGCCTGATTAAGTTCGCTTATCGAGCAAGGTACGCAACCCACCTGAGCCACCACCACGCCTGCGGCAAAATTGGCTAAGACACAAGATTCTTCGAGGTTAATGCCCGAACTTTGAGCCAGGGCCAATGTGGCAATTACCGTGTCTCCTGCGCCGGTAACATCAAATACATTTTTAGCAAATGTGGGAACGCGAACAATTTGATCTTTTTCGTTAAAGATAGTCATGCCCTCTTTTCCTTGGGTTAAGACAACGTGTTTAGCGAGGGTTTGATCTTTTAATTTTTTTCCAATTTTTTGAATTTTAAATGGGTCCTGACGAAGATCATCGGCATCCATTCCTAAAAGCGCAATCGCTTCATCATAATTGGGCTTAATGAGATCGCAGCCTTTGTAGTACGGGGCCTGGTGATTTCTGTGAGGGTCAACAAAAACAGGCTTTGAATATTTTTTGGCTGCTGTATAAAGATAATTAATTACATCAGGGGTTGCAACCCCCTTGGCGTAGTCTTCTAATATAACGCCGTCAACTTGGCTGATCAGAGCATCAATTTGCAAAAAAAGTTGGCTTTGTGTTTTTTCATGCAAAAACTGTCTTGTTTCGTAATCAACTCGCACAACATGATGGTGTTTAGCCATAACTCTGGCTTTTCGGGTTGTCGAGCGAGAGGGGTCTTTAATTAGGTAATCAGTAGAAATATTTTGAGATTTAAAAAGATTCTCTAAAATATGAGCGCCCTGATCTTCTCCGATAACCGATATAAGATAAGGCTTTCCGCCTAAACTTAAAATATTTTGTGCAACATTAGCGGCAAGTCCCAGTTTTTTTTCTTCACTTTGGACTTCAACTACAGGAACAGGAGCTTCTGGAGAAATGCGTTTAACTTCGCCCAGTATATATTCGTCTACACCCACGTCACCGATAATCAATATCTTTTTATCTTTAAACTTTTCGGTATCGTTTTTGAGTTTAGCTTTTAAACTTTGAGTAATACGGTATTCTTGAATTTCTGCCATACTTTTAGCTTTATATGGGTTAGGACTTTAGTCAAGAAGGCAGGGTTTTTAGCCCCACCTAAAATGAAAGCTATATCAGTTTGGCTAGCCGCAAGACGACTCGACGATGGGTCACTCTAGGTTTAGCATTACGAGAATGTGTTAAATTAACAAAATGAAAGGATACCCTTTATGGAAAGTTCATCGTTTAAAGATTATGAAAAACATTTAGATCACCCACTTTTTAATAACGCAATTCAGTTAATTGAAGACGCGGGTAAGCTGATTAAAGCAGACCCCAATGTGATAGCAAGGCTTAAGCGACCCAAAAGGGCCTTATCAGTTAGCGTTCCTGTTCGTATGGATAACGGAGCAGTCGAAGTTTTTATGGGTTTTCGTGTTCAATATAACTCGACCCTTGGGCCCTATAAGGGTGGAGTGCGTTACCATGAAGAAGTAACAATGGGTGAGGTAACAGGTCTTGCAAGTTTAATGATGCTAAAAAATTCGGTCTTGGGTCTTCCTTATGGTGGAGGTAAAGGCGGTATATCTGTTGATCCCAATCGACTTAGCCGAAACGAAAAGCAAAGTTTAACAAGGCGATATACATCAGAACTAGGTCCTTTTATTGGGCCCAATAAAGATATTCCAGCTCCTGATATGGGGACAGATTCTCAAACGATGGCCTGGATGATGGATACATACTCTCAAGAACAGGGCTATGCTCAGCCAGGTGTTGTTACCGGTAAGCCTGTTGAAATTGGTGGTTCTTTGGGCCGTGTTGGGGCTACGGGGCTAGGGGCTGTTTTTGTTCTTGAGCGATTGCTCGAGCGAAATAGTCGTACCGTTATGGGATCTCGAATTGCTATACAAGGTTTTGGTAACGTGGGATCTCATGCCGCTTTATATTCATTCGAGCGTGGTGGCCGAGTTGTAGCGGTCAGCGATGTTAGTGGCGGTATTTTTAATGGTGATGGTTTAAAAATTCCAGAGCTTATTGAATATATAAAAACAAATAAAATAGTAAAAGGATTTCCTGGCTCTCAGCCCATTTCTAACGAAGATCTTTTAGCCTTAGATGTCGACATTCTTATGCCCTGTGCGATGGATGGAGTTATTAACGAATCAAACTGTCACACGATTAAAGCAAAATATGTCGTTGAGGGCGCGAACGGTCCTGTTACAAATTCGGCGACAAAAATTTTGCACGAAAAAGGGATACAAATTGCGCCTGATATTATTGCTAATGGTGGCGGGGTGATTGTTTCTTATTTTGAATGGGTCCAAGACACGATGTCATTTTTTTGGGAAGAAGATGAAATTAATAAAAAGCTTCACACGATTATTATAAAAGCATTCGATGAAGTTTGGAAAATGTCTCAAGAAAAAGGGGTTCACTTAAGAGCGGCCGCTATGGCAACTTCTGTTAATCGTCTTCAAAAGGCAATGTTACTTCGTGGCCTCTATCCAAGATAAACTATCAAAGCCATGGTTACTTTTTCCAGCGGTATGGGGACATCATTTTGCCCCCACCGCTCTTAAAATATATTCTAGCCTTTTTCCTTCTGAGCACAAATGGGAGCCATTTAAATGGAAGGGGCTCGAATTTAATAACCGTCTCGGTTGGGCGGGGGGTTTTGATAAAAATGCTGATCTTTTAAGTGTAAGTCAAAAAATGGGCCTGGGCTTTCATGAAATTGGAACGATTACTCCCCTTGCCCAAGGCCCTAATGAGGGCAAAATTATAGCTCGAAACCTTGCTCAGCTTACTTTGTGGAATAAAATGGGTTTTCCGAATAAAGGCGGAGCGAAAATTTATAAAAAACTTTCAAGTTACCAAGACATTCACATTCCGGTGTTTGTTAATATCGGAAAAAATAGAGCTACGCCACTCGATCAAGCCCTAAGTGATTATTTAAAAATGATTACTTTGTTTGAGCCTAGGGCTGATGTTTTTGTGGTTAATATTTCAAGTCCAAACACCCAGGGGTTAAGACAGCTTCAAGATAAATCTCATTTAGCAGAACTTGCCAAAAATTTAAGGGCTGCAACCAAAAAGCCAATTTTAATTAAACTATCTCCTGATCTAAGCGATACCGAGTTATATATGGCATTAGACCAAAGTTTGGGTAACGGGGCTGATGGCTTTATTTTAACAAACACAACACTTTCTCGAAAAGATCAAGGGATGTGGGCTAAAGAAGGTGGGCTATCGGGCACAGCTGTAAAAAATCTTTCAAAAGAAATGCTAAAAAAGACAATCTCAGTTTGCAAAAAAAATGGTTCTGGTCCTTTGATCATTAGTGTGGGCGGAGTGTTAACCGAGCAAGATGTGTTTGAAAGGCTTGAGCTTGGGGCTGATCTTGTTCAGATCTATACCGCAATGGTTTTTAATGGCCCAGTGTTCATAAAAAAAGTAGCACAATTTCATGGTTCAGCTCAAAATGAAAAGCATGGATAAGATTTTAAATAAAAAAAAGACTCGCACGACCCATTGGATACCTGTATCGGCAGGTATTATTCGTAAAGGGGATCATATTCTTGTAGGAAGAAGGCCAGAAGGGCATTCTTTAGGCGGGCTTTGGGAGTTTCCAGGCGGAAAAATTGAGAGGGGAGAAAACCCTGAACAGGCTTTAATTCGGGAGCTTAAAGAGGAGCTTGGGATAGAGTCAGAAATTGGAACACTTTTATTTGCTCATACCCATTCCTATGGAGATGTGAATATTCTTATTTTATTTTATGAAGTGCGATTTTGGGTGGGCGAACCCAAAGCAAATCATCATGTCGAGATAGAATGGATTAAGCCCAAAGAGCTTCTTGTTAGGCCAATTCCCGAAGCTAATGCCAAAATAATGGATAAAATTTTTAGTGTTTTGGGTGAAAAATGGCCTCAGTCTGTATAATTGCGCCCTTTGTGGGTTCCAATGTATTAGCGTTACTTTCTGATCCTATTTATAAAAGAAATGCGGTAACCTTAGTAACTGTTCAAAATTCATCCATTGAAGTTAAGTCAGAACACATCCAAATCCTAAAACTATATAAATCAAATAATGTTTATGATGTTGTAAAAAAGACGTTTTATTTAACCCAAAAAAGATTTGATAAAATATACTTAGTCACCGGACCGAGCGAAAATTCAAAATTAAATGGAATGATATTAAATATTATGACTGTTTTAGATAAAATGTTTGCTCACGTTCACTTTGAGTTGCTAGATCTTGATCAGAGGTTTTTATATCAGACCCCTTTTTATAATTTAAAAGCTGAAACGCAAAAAGTAACATTAATGGGCGAAGCAAATAGCCCAAGCACTTTAAGCTTAAGCCCCACAGAAGCCCAGCAGCTAAAGCATTTATTAAAAAATAGTTTTTTATGTCCTAAGGTCGGATTTAAATATGCCAATAAAAAATGGTTATCCAAAAATGCGCAATGGCTTATGTTAGGGCAAACTGACTTATCACTTTTGCCATCAATCCATATTCATCAAATGGAGTTACCAAGTTTTGCTTTAAGCCAAAATCTGTTTGCTTCTGTAAAATCAATTGTAACTTTGTTTAATGATTTAAATGCCGAGCAACTTAATTTTTATTTTAGTCTGGCCTTATCTATAAAAAAACCGATAATAGTATCTCCTGTGCAAAAACAAGCGCTTCCCTATATATGTTGGAACAATATATCAGGCTGGGTTATGAAACCTGAAGAGTTTTATAATAAAATTGAAAATGCCTTTGATTTTGAACTTGGGAAAAGCTACCAAGCCCCCAGTGTAAGCCAAATGTACGATGATAGTATTAATGATATTTTGCGAAGAGCGTTTAAAAATAATAACAAAAGTCTGATGGTAAATAACTCATGAAAATATGTATTATTTCTAGATACTTTCAGGCCATGTCTCGAAATTCTGATTCAGATTTGCTATGGCCGCTTTTAAAAGAGATGGCCGCACTAGGGCACGAAATTTATGTATTAGCTCAAAAAAGCAACTCGGGACGAGCCTTAATAGAAAGAAAAGGAATAAAAATTTATTTTTTAAATCAAACGATTCTTAATCCAACCCGGGAAGACTTTGAAATAGCCTTGATCGACAAAGTCTCTCAAATTCAAAAAGAAAGTGAAATTGATTTGATTCATGCCTATGACAACAGTGTTTTAGCGTTAAAAGATTTTAGGCTAAAAAATAAAATTAAAATTATTATTGATGTAGATGCTTTAAAAATTTCGAAACTTTTTTCGATACTAAGCTTTGATCAGGACTCGGTTGTTAGTCACATTAAAGTTGCCATAAAAGCCGTGGCCCATTTTATTAGAACATTTTTTACTTTTGATCGGGATTTGTTAAAAATGGCTGACCGAGTATTAGTGAGTTCGGCGCAGCAAAGATTTTTTTTAGAACGTTACTATGCCTATCCTGATTCGCGAATTTCATTTGCTCCAAGGGCGTTTTCTCTGCCAGCTCAATCGGTTCAAGAAGGCGATATTATTTCGTTATTACCAGTTAAAAATTTACCCTATAAAAACGTAGCCAAATTTATTGTTAATATTACAGATATGAGTTTGGCCGAAGAAACCATATACTTACTTAAGGCCTTTGAGCGATTGGCCGTAAAAAAAAGTTCAGTTTATTTGGTTATCATAGGGACAGGCCCTTCTTATAAAAAAATTGAATATGAGCTATATAATTTAGCTCTCGGTAATCGCGCATTTTTATTAGGTGATATCACGCCCGAAGAAACTTCGATGTGGATTGAGCAATCCAGTGTTTTGGTTGATTTAAGTTCATTGTATAGGCAATTCGAAAATTATTCGATAGAGGGCATGCTCCGAAAAAAAATTGTTATTGCATCTGAGCTGGGTCCGCTTGCCCATATTATTGAAGATGGGCATGAGGGGTTTTTGGTTAGGCCCGCTGACTGGAGTTACCTAGGGCATTTAATGGGACAAATTATTGAAGATACTGATGCGTACAATAAGATCACTCAACAGGCTTTTGAAAAAGCGAGCCTAACTTTTGCTCCAGATAACGTTGTTGGCAGAGTTTTAGATAGTTATAAAAAACTTCTAATCGAGAGCTTCAAAAAATGAATCAATTTTTAGCTAATCAGATTTTTGATAAACTCACAAGTCAGGCCGAAAAAAAAGAGTTACTCGATATACTTGTTCAGCAACCCGGATCATTTATTTTAAAAATAAATGGAGCTAAGGGACGTCTAACGGCGGTAAAACCGATAGGCCGATTAAAAAATAAAAAACTGTTTATACAGGTTTTATTAAGGCCCCTATTAATACAAAAGCCCGTTGAAGCCATATTTTATGCCAATATTGGTGATAAAAAAGTTATTGGGCAGGTGCTTTTGCACATGGTTAGCAAAGACCTTTATGCGATCGAGTTTAATGGAGATTTATATCGCGTTCAAAGAAGAGAGCATTTTAGACTTATAATACCTGATTCTTATTCGAGCGAGTTAGAAACTTTAGACCTTAAAAAACATTTTAAAATAGCTGACATCAGTGTTGGGGGATGCCGATTGCGCGATAACCCTGTTAAATTTGAAAAGCCAGAATGCCAGCTATTAATTGAGCAAAAATTTAAAGCCACAATCAGCATTAAAGGATTTTCGGTGTTTTCTGTAAACGGTCAGGTTAGAGCCATTATAAAGCGTAAAAACTATATTGAGTATGGAATTTCTTTTTTAGGTGACGAACCCGAATTTAAAAAGTCGATGTCAATTTTAACTCTAGATTTATACAGAAAGCTTTATCGAAGTGAATAATCGACTTCATCCCTGTCTGCCCCAAGGTAACGCTAATTTAAGTGTAATAAAAAGCAGTCTATTATGATTTATCAAACCACATAGGTTGCCCGGAGGGTTTATCAATGACTATTTCA
>DYOP01000159.1 GCA_020720425.1 Bdellovibrio sp.
GTTGAGATTGAATAGCAGGCATTAAATGGTGACAGGTTTTAAATGACAAGGTTTAAAATATAAGGTTTTAAATGACAGGTTTTAAAAAATAAAATTAAAAGCTGAATCTATTAATATAGTGTAGAATTAGCCGCATAATCTACATTATGCGCAAAGAAAATGCTTAACACTGCTTGATATCAGTCTATTGACTGGGGAACGCTCCCTTGGGTTATTGTTGATCATGTCAGAGATCAACAATCTCTATCGAGTTATGTTGAAACTTATTTACGACAAGTGTTGATCGAGGAAGGATTGATTAGAAAACTCGAACCTTTTTTAGGTTTTTGAGTGTTGCTGGTCAATAAAATGGACTTGCCCTTAGAGGACTAATACCTTGTAACAGCTCTATAATTTCTAATGTAAATATGTATTGTGAGTTCTCATATTTACATCTATTATGAGAACATGTAGGCTAGGCAAAACTGGCGTTTTGTAGAGTCTGACCTAAGTAGCCCCTCAAAGGGGGGGTAGTATCGAGTCTTGCGCAAGGGAGGTAACAAATCTATGATTAGCAGAATTTTAGCCACTTCTCTAGGGAAATCTACAAAATCCATCTTGCTTTTAGGTCCCAGACAAACGGGTAAATCGACCTTGATCAAATCGCTAAAACCTGAGCTCAGCATTAACCTTGCAGATGAAGAGGTCTTTTTAAAACACACTCAGGATTTTGATCTTTTGCGTAGTCTTGTTGAGCGGAAGAAATCTAAAAGTATTTTCATTGATGAGGTTCAGAGACTTCCAGGAATTCTAAATACGGTACAAGCTTTGATTGATGAAAATCCTAAGTTAAAATTTTATTTAACAGGATCCAGTGCGCGGAAACTAAAAAAAGGTGGAGCAAACCTATTGCCTGGCAGAGTCATCAATTATTCGATGGGAACACTTACCCTTAGAGAACTCAATTATAAGATATCTAAGGATGATCTTCTTTATGGATTTTTGCCGGGTGTGTATGTTGAAAAAGATAAGGATTTAAAAAAAGACATTCTCACCTCATACAGTGCTAACTATGTAAACGAAGAAATAAAGGCCGAGGCCTTGGTTAAAAATTTGCCTTCATTTACCAGATTTTTAAATTTAAGTCCCAATCTGGTGGGTACTTTTGTTGATTATTCGAAGTTTGCACAAAGGGCCATGATCTCGCGACATCAGGTTCCGCGCTATTTTGAAATCTTTGAAGATACCTTGATCGCCAGTAGAATATTTCCTGATTCAGAATTGATAGAAAAATATGATTTGATAAAACACCCTAAGTTTTATTTTTTTGATGTCGGTGTTTTGAACGGGCTAGAGGGTTCGTTTGATCATTTATCAAATCGCAAAGGCCTTTTGGCGGAACAGCTTGTTTACCAGCAAATGGTTCATTCGGCCTCTGCTTTGAGAAAAAAAATAATCATCAACTCCCTAAGAACTCGGGGTGGGGCTGAAATAGACTTTTGGATTGGTTTGGATTCAAAAAAAATTGGGCTCGAAATCAAATCGAGTAATCAGTTGATTGATGATGATGTTAGGCATCTTGTACAGTTTAAAAAAACTGAGCCAGAAGCACAGTTTTTTCTTTTTCACTTTGGACACGAAGAAATTAAAAAAAATGGTATCTGGTGCTTGCCTGTTGGAATAGGTTTTAAGGAGTTAGGGCTGTAAGGAGTTAGG
>DYOP01000080.1:0-4082 GCA_020720425.1 Bdellovibrio sp.
TCAGCTTCGGCTAATCAGTTTCAACTCATCCGCATCAACTCATTTGGATCGTTCAAAGATAATTAAACTGAAATTAAGCTACTTTGATATCGTTTTTCATATTACCGAACTCAACATTTTGTAAAGAAAATATTAATCTAAATTCCGTATTAACTCCTTGAGCGTAATACATCAAATCCCCTTCTACATCATGCATATATTTTTTGGCTAAACTTAAACCCAGACCAGTCCCCTTACCTTGAGGTTTTGTCGTAAAAAATGGACTCATCATTTGGGTAACAACATCATGAGGAATCCCTAAACCTGAATCAATAACTTGAATATTAAAGCCATCCGCCAATTCTAGTTTTTTAATTTCAATCCACTTTTCACTACCCTCGGGAAATTCATCAATAGCATCAACGGCATTATTAATTATATTAACAAGCACCTGAGATACCAAAACGGCTCTTGTATTTAATTTTAGATCTAAAAAATCATCAGCATTAAATTTTAATTCAATCCCATGATGCTTAATTCTAGCTTCAGTTAAATCAAAAACTTCTTGAAGCATTGTAGACAGTGGCCACCATTGCATGGGGTCTTTAGCCCCCTCTCTAGATAGTCTTCTTAAGCTATTAATGATACGCGAAATTCGATCTGACATAGAATCAATTTTTGCAAGAGAGTTACTTAATTTTTCACTCACCCACTCATTTTTCTTCATTTCTCGTTTTATCATCTCAACATGACCTTTAATAACAGCCAGAGGGTTATTAATCTCATGAGCTATTCCGCCAGCCATTTGCCCTAATGAAGCCATTCGACTTGCCTCAATTAATTGAATCTGCTGATTGCCAATAGTATCTTTCGCTAATTTTAATTCAGTCTTATTAAATCTGTTAAATGCGTAATAGTTATTTCCGTTACTGGCCTCGCGTAACCAACTGACCCATCCTATGTAATATTCAGTATGATTATTTAAATTCAAATCATATTCAACCGTTACCACATCGCTACTGTTTTTAGCTTTTTCTAAATAGGGACTCCAAAATTGGTGATCTAAAATAAAAGTCTGATCGTTTAAATCTTTTCGTTTACTATCATAGCGCTCTAGCTCTAAAAGCCTAAGTTTACAGTTTGTCCCTAATTCTATTACTGAAATATGTTGTGGTGAAATTTTAACAAAACCTTCAAATTCTTTTTTAACAAATTCAAATTTAATTTTATTTTTTCTGGCCGATAAAAGCTGTTCAATAAGCAAAGCATAATTCAGAACAAGCTGAAGGTGAATATCCGTTAGCTTTCTTTCTTTTAGATCAATCAAATTTAACGATCCTATAACCATACCCTCATCTGAACGAATTGGATAAGAAAAAATATATTCAAACTTTTCATCAATACAGACTTGGGGCATTGATAAATTTAAATCTGCATAGAGCTGCTTAAGATTTCTGGATTCAAAGTAGGTATTTGTTTTAACAACTTGGTAACATGCTGACTGAGCAATATCAATTTTATCTATATTAAAGCCAATTTTTGCAACAAACCATTGATACTGTTTATCATACAATGATATCGAGGCATAGGGGAACTCAAAATGATTTGATAAATTCTCGATAATATTTTGAAATTCATTTTCGGCCGTATCAAAACTATTTTCGAAATGAAAATCATACTCTTCTAAAACAGAAACTTCTGAATTAATAAAATTAAAACTATATATATCTTCAACTTTAATTTGTGAATTAATTTTTGATATTTGATTTTTCATATCTCATCATCCATATTTGCTTACGAGCCGCCTTTAGCATTTGAGCATTTGAATTTTCAGTTTTACTTTCTCCATTTCCGCTAGCACTATTTTGAATTTCACTTACGCTTGATGCAAATTTCTCTTCAAACTCTCTGAGTGCTAATCCATAACCAATTGCATGGGTCATGGTTTCAATTAATTTTTTATCCTCAAATGGTTTATCCATAAAGTCCATTGCTCCTAGTCTTAAAGCTTCAGTAGCTTTAGCTTTATCACCGTATCCGGTTAATATAACAACGGGGGTTTCAATGCCTTCCATTCTTAAATCTCGTAAAAATTGAAGCCCTGTTTTTTTAGGCATATTTATATCAGTTAATACAGCATCAATTTTTTGAGTTTTGCATATATTTAATGCTACTTCTCCATTTTCTGCTAAAATAATATCTTCAGTTATATCGGCTAATAGGTCGCTGATGACATCTCGTAGTTCTTTTTCGTCTTCAGCTATAAGCAAAACACCCTTTTTCATATTTACCTCTAAAATTGTAGAAACTTAATTTTTATATTTTAGGTTTACTAATATATAAAAACTTACATAATATTTATCGAACGTATTTAAATTTAGTTAACGCTCCAAAAGTCTAGCCTTTGTGTTTAATCTTTAATATTTCTTTACAATTTTTGTTACCACCTCAAGCGCTGCAATGGAGTGTCCCATATTGAACCAAAAATTGTTTTTATTTGAAACAGTTTTATAAAAATCTAAGGATAAATTTGGCAACAGACTTGAATATTAAGGTCTAACACATACCTTTTAGGAGGGCAGACTTATGAAACTTATATATTTAGGACTTTTTGCAACTGTTGGATTTAGTTTAAGCCTATCGCCTATAAACAGTAACCCAATTGCTCATAATTTGCATTCCCCACTTGAGTATGTTTCTATTCGTCAACCAAGCAGTGAAGAATTTGATTTAGGCGAATTTAATACAAAATATAAAGGGATTAGGGTAAAATCTGCAATTAGCAAGGAAAGCAATAAAGCCCTCTACCACCTTGAAGGCCGTATTTGCACGGATTGTGTTGGAGTCAATGAGGTAACTCTCGATAAAGGTGACACAAATAATATTGATTTTATAAAAATGGCCCTTGCCAAATCAGCAATCGAATTACTTGAACAAAAGACTAAAGCAAATAAAGATTTTGCTAAAACTACGTCTAATCCTACACCAAAATCTAACATCAAACCAAAGGCTATCTCAAACTTTGAATCACTTTGTGATGACGAAGACAAAGAAGGACTTATGACCTGTATTAAAGAAGAATTTTTAGATTTGGTTGAAGAATGCGAAAATATTGACATTGATGCCGTCGAGGTAACTGCCGCAGATAAAGCCGAACGTGAGACTCAAAAAAAAGAACTTAAAAAACTTAAATCCCAAAAAACAATCTGCTTAAATAATGCCGAAAAGTTTTATTCAAAAAATCTAAAAAAATTAATAGATCAGGGACTCAGATCGCCTGTTGATTCGACAACCTATTTAGAGGCCGTGGAAACCAGGGATGAGTTAATTTCGGATTTACCTGAACGCTTTGATAATAGCATTCGAGCCAAACTTGTTTCCTCGACAACCAACGGTGTTTTAGAACACGCCTATCAAAACTATCAAATGGCTACACTGATGGGCGCCAAACCCGAGCAGGCTGCAGCCCAAGCAAAACTTATTATGCTTAACGAAATGAACTACCAAAACCCATTTTCTGCGGGAGGGTTACTTTATAATTCGTTATTAGATTATTCAGCCACCTCATCTACCTTAAGCCAAAGCCAGGCGCAGACATTGTTTAGCCAGTCGTTTCATATACCCTTGTATAACTTTTTTAATAAGGATCATAAAAACGGAATCACTCCCCTATCACCATTAAATGATATACCTTCGGGTAACATGCCAACTCTATCTGATGATCCTCAAAATTCAGGCGCAAATCCATCAACCTCTCGTCCCCAAGGTCAAAGAAGCTCAACTCAAACGCTACCCGCCCCCTTCGGAACCCCAAAATCGGGAGCCAACCCCCTAGCTGCACGTGTAGCCAATACAACAAGTTTAAATAATTTAAATGTGAATAATGCGACATCACGAAATTCAAACGGAAATCAACAAAGGGCTTTAAAACCCCTTCAGACAAATCAAATCCAACAACGCACTTCAAGGAAATAACACTCTGATAACGATACTAAAAAAATAAAGGCTAGAGCTTGCCCTCTAGCCTTTTGAGTTACTCTGTTACTTTGTTACTCTGCTACTCCGCCTCTCAACTTTTGAGTTACTCTATTACTCTACTTATC
>DYOP01000080.1:4182-9394 GCA_020720425.1 Bdellovibrio sp.
TTATACTTAGTTACTCGTTCATAAAATCTTTTGTATTAATACCATATTTTTCGATTTTACGGAGCAACGTTTTTTTGGGAATATTAGCATGAAGAGCGGTTTGATTAATTCTTCCTTTAAATAGTTTAAGAGCTTTTTGAATAAAATCTTTTTCAAAAGCTTCTTTTTCGGCATTAAAATCTAAAGATGCGCTACCCGCTAAGTATGGGGCCAAAAGGGTTGTCCCCTCTTCACCCAAGTCCATATCATCATCTGAGTCAATATTGTCATTTTCTTCTCGGTTAAAATCTGACCTACCTTCGGCCGCTAAAAATCGGCTACTTGCCTGTATAACTTTTCCTTTAAGCTCTTTAACAACTTCGCTTACAAATAATACCTCATCGCCATCAAGTTCATGAATCGTTGTATGAGTCGCCTTTAAAATGCTCTCAGGTAAAGCTCGAACTGTAATCATGTTACTTGTTTCCATTACAAATGAATGCTCAATAACATTTTCTAACTCTCTAATGTTACCGGTCCAATCATATTTTTTTAATACATTCATAGCTTCACTGCTAATTCCAACAAATTTACGAGCATGCTGCTCATTAAATTTTTTAATAAAATTGGGAACAAGCTGATCAAGGTCATCAATTCGGTCGGCCAGTGAGGGTAAAAAAATAGGGATAACATTTAACCTGTAATATAAATCCTCTCTAAATTTACCTTGTTTCATCATATCTTCTAACGGACGGTTTGTTGCTGCCAAAACTCGAATGTTCATTTCAATTTCTCTATTGGCACCAACAGGAGTAAAGACCTTTTCTTGAAGTACTCTGAGGAGTTTAACCTGCATATGCAAAGGAAGATCACCCACCTCATCTAAAAACAAAGTGCCGCCTTCGGCGTATTGAATTTTGCCAATTTTACGTTGGTCAGCCCCTGTAAATGAGCCTTTTTCGTGTCCAAAAAGTTCAGATTCAAATAAGTTTTCAGGGATAGCCGAACAATTAATCCCTACAAATTTACCTTCTTTACGAGAAGAGTTAAAATGAATCGCCCTAGCCACAAGTTCTTTACCTGTACCCGAAGCCCCTCTAATCAATACAGGAGTATCAACTTTAGATAATCGATAGATCAGATGAAACACCTTTTGCATATGCAAATTATGGCCAATAAAGGGCCTTCCTTGCTCCATCAGTATTGGCTGACTAGCTGCCAAGCTAGAAATAAGGGCATGGGCTTCAAGAGCCTTGGCAATCGTAGACATGAGTTCGTCATTTCTGACTGGCTTTTGCAAATATTGATAGGCTCCTTTTTTTACCGCCTCAACGGCAGCTGTAATGCTGGCAAAAGCGGTCATCATAATAACAATACTACCTGGGTTTTTATCTTTAATTTTAACAAGGGCCTCTTTGCCATCCATAACGGGCATATCAACATCGAGTAAAATCAATTCAGTCCCTACATCTGAACACATATTAAGGGCTTCTTTACCGTTTGCCGCCTCACGAACTTCAAATCGGCCAGTCAGCTCAAGTGTAGACCGTAGTGAAAGTCTTAGCCCCGCATCATCATCTACAATAATAACTTTGATCATTATTATATCCCTCTCATTAATTGAAATGGATCTAGCTAAGATTTTTAAAAGGATCAAGAGGACTTTACAATGGGGAGCTCAACCGTGAAAGTACTACCAAGACTGACCTGACTTTCGACAGTTAAAACTCCTCCATGAAGCCTAACAAAATAATTAGACAAATAAAGCCCTAAACCAGAGCCTTTGATTTGAGAAGATCTAACTTTTTGACTTCTATAAAATTTAGAAAAAATATGTTCCAGTTCCTGCTCGGAAATACCCATCCCTTGATCACTTATTTGAACCCTCACATGAGACTCAGTCTCTTCGGTCGTGACTAAGATTTTTGTATTTTCCGGACTATATTTAATCGCATTTTCTAAAATATTATTGAACACTTGTTTAATTAAATCAGGGTCAATAGAAATCGGAAATAATGGTTCCTCTTCAAAAATAATCTGAACATGTTTTAATTTTGCTAAAAACTGAGCTTGTAAAATAACCTCTTCAATAATTCGATTTAAATCCTTCGGTTGCATTTTAAGCTGAACCCCACCACTTTCAATTTTGGCATAATTTAATATCGCATTTAAAACCCTTAAAAGATCTTCAGACGAAGCTTTAATCATATCCACAGCCTCTCGCTGTTTTAAACTTAAAATATGAGCATCTGTAACAATCACATCCGCCATTCCCTGAATGCGGGCAATCGGCGTTTTAAGATCATGTGACATCATAGAAATAAAATTAGTTTTTAGTTCTTCAACTTGCGATAAAATTTTATGTTTTTGTTCAATTTCCCATGATTTTCGTTGCTCAATAACTAGACGGTAGGGTAACAGCACATAATAAACCGAAAGCAAGGCTAAAAATATACTCCCCATTTGAAGATGCCATTTGAAAATATTAAAAAATAAATAGTGGCTGATAATTAAAATTATAAAACTTAAGCTTAAACCTAAAAAACCATAGGTAGGTCTTGATAGAAAAGAAACATAAACAATAAAAAAACCAAGTAAAATAGCCAAAGCTAATTTTAACCCATATGAGGCAAACCTAACTCCCGAATTACGAATAATCGTATCAATTGCTTGAGCGTGCATTTGTGAAACGCTCATTTCAGGTAACAGGGAAGCCCCTTTAGAATAGGGGGTTTTAACATATTTTTTAAATGACTTTCCTAAGTCTTCGTTAACAATTACAATTTTTTTAGATAGGTCCAGATCTAAAAGATTTTCATCCTTACAAGTGTCACTATTTAAATCCAAAAAACACTCAAAAGCTAAATCCTTAAAATTTTCAATTGGGATATAATCAATCCAAATCTGATTCGAATCATAGAGTTCAAAGGCCCCATTTAATTTAACCACGTCATCAGGTAATGTAGGCTTAACTTTTTTGGCCAAAAAGTAGTGTCCAAGAGGCTGAGATTGATAATCTAACAAAACCCTTCGGGTCACACCATCTTTTGCAAAAAGCGCTGAGTCCGACGTTTTAGGAGCACTTAATGTTTTTAAAAAATCAAACGGGGCCTTAAGCTTTGAAAGGGTTTTTTCTCCACTTAAGAACATTCGATCAACTTGAAAATATAATGGATTATTATCAGAAAGCTGCTTAAGTTTATTTATATCATCTTGGGAGTACTCTATCAGCGCTTGAGTCTCAGTATCATCATCCCAAACCGCAAAATCTTTTGTAATAAAAACGGCGGCAGGATTTTTTTTAAATATAGTATTTAAAACCAAATTCCATTGATTTAAATTAGGCTCTTGCCCCAACTTTCGAATCGTACTTTGGGAAATAGTTACTAAAACAACTTGGTTAGATGCCTGATGAGAGATTTGGTATCTGGTAAATAAATCAGAAAGATAATAATCAACTCCATTAATGGGAATTTGAAAAATAAAAAAAACAATGGCTACCGAGATGATATACGGAATCAAGCTCGATAGCCTTAACTTCATACTTCACCAAGCGGGCGGCATCCTGAGCCAGGATCTTGAGCTCTAAGATGGCCCGAAGGGGATACTGTTTTTAAAAAACTGTATCCTGGGCTTGAGTTAGATATCAAAGCTGGCCTCATTTTTTTGCCCACTAAAGTCCTTAAAATCTGAATGTACGTTTTTAGATAATTGTTTTTCATAAAAAGTCCTCCCTTTTACATAATACATAAATGCTAGTTTAATCAAGGATTTGGTTCGATCGCAAAAAGCAGGCTCGCCCTCATTTTTTGAATCCATATTTTGGTGAGTTCTGTGAATATAAGCACACCCTCCGCCGCATAGACCCTTAGCCCAACAGGTCTGACAATTTAGTTTGCGATTATGGCCAATTAAATTTGATTCAGATAAATTATTTATTTTTTCAGAACTTCCATTAAGCCATGGGCAAGAGTATAGATCACCGTTTGACGACACCGAAAGATAGCTTTTTCCACCACCACAGTGATGTTTAAGATAGTATCTTTTATCAAGTTGATCAAAATAGCGATCAAAAAGTAAAATTTTGCGTACACCGGCCTCACCCTGTTTATTAAACAAATCATTAGCAATTTGTTCTAAACTTTTAATGTAGTGAAGATTAAAATTAATATCTTCTTCGGTTTGATCCCTGTTTTTTATGTCATAGTTAAATTCAAAGTAATCAACATCAAGGCTTTGATAGTACTGATAAGCTCTTAGTAAATCACTATTGGCCGAGCTAAAAACGCCCGAAACAAGAAGACTTCCCAAATCTTTTTTATTTTTTCTTAAAAGTTCAAGACCAGAATTAATTTTTTTCTGTAAATCAACACCTTTAACTGCAGAGGGCCTCATAGCTGCATTTTGTTCGGGATCTCCATCAAGACTTAAAGTCACATCCATTTTATATTTTTTTAAAATATAAATATTAGACTGATTAAACAAAGTTGCGTTGGTAACAATACCAAATCTTATTTTGAAATTATTTTTATTAGATAGCTCAGTTAGCTCTTGGGCTAACAATAAAATCCCTTCAGGATAAAGTAAGGGCTCTCCACCAGAAAATGTAACCCTTAATTGGCCATTGGGCTTAACTAAACTGAGTGCTTTATGCAAAGACGGAATCACCCGCTGAATATCTATCTTTTTTTGAGGGGCTCCATAGGTTCCATCTCCGCCCGCTTCACAGTATAAACACTTTAAATTGCAAACTTGAGTCACATTCACAGTAATCGCTCTTAAATAAGAGTCATCTGACTCTTGCACCATTGAGGGTTGCATTTTCCAAATTTTAAGGTCCTCAATAAGAAGGGTGGGATATTTATCACCTGAACCGACGTTATTTTGATTTCTTCCAATCATTGAATCTGAAAAATGAGCGAGTTCAAAACGCTGAGGATCCCATATTAATGACAAATCAGAGTCCACGCGCCAGAGTGGAAGATCTAAAAGAGTATCTGATTTCCAATTTTTTAACAAACTCATAAAAACCATCTTTAATTTAAAACAATCAGAGACAAAGCGATACCAGGTTAAATTTAATGCAAAACTAAGGCCCAAAACTAAGACTGAAATCAGTATCAAAACATCCCCAAGGCATAATAAAAGACCTGCTTTCTTTATTTTACCCTTTAAGTTAGTCCCTAAGTTAGTCCCTAAGTTAATCCTTAAGTTTATTCTTAAGTTTATTCTT
>DYOP01000014.1:0-34081 GCA_020720425.1 Bdellovibrio sp.
CCTTGAATGTTACCACCAGAGCACGTAGCCAATAATTGAGTGTAGGCTTGGTCCACGTAATTTGTATTCCCAACAAAACCCATAACTACAAACTGCTCAGCCCTTGCCTTGACGAGCTCTCCTTGGCTATATTGCCTGTAGGTCGGAGAAAAATCACTTACATGGGCCATATGCAAACTATGGGTGCAGCCCCCAAAAAATAGCATTATCAAACTTAAAAAAATAATTTTATTAATTTGCATTGCTATTGCTCACTTTTAGCATTTAACAAGGCCTCTGTCGCGATCTTCGCATCAGAGGTTTTATTGTTCAAACTATCCTTAACAGAAACACAAAATCCTGAAGCCGTAATTTGCTTTTTCCAGACAAAATACAAAAAGTAATTGATATTTTCGTCTTTGGTTAAAAGTCCCGTTACCTGCCCATTAGGGCATTGTTTTTTTAAATCCTCAACTGCATCATCGACAAAATCATTATCAAAATTAAACCCTAAAAAAATAATTTTACTTTTTTCTGTTCGAACTTTTTTATTTCGCTCAGAGGGAATAGGGGTTAGCGAGACGCTATTAATAGAAGCACAACTGGATAAAAATAAAAAAACCGCCGAGCAAAAAATTGAACTTTTCATGTTAACTTCCCTTTTTAATTAAACAATATCCAGTTACCCTAACGATCTCACCCGAAATCACGGGATATTTTCTGGTCTCTCGGACTGACATAAGCCCCGTTACCATGCCCGAAGGGCATTTTTCGTAGATAATCTGAATTAAGTTTTTTGCATAATCTTTTACGTAAACAGGGTTTCCTGTTATTGGACCCATTTGAAATAAACTAATAAACGTAGCTATATTTTCTGCATCTTTAGATCCCTCTGCGCTTAAAAACGCCTTTGACAAAGCTTTTGCCTCACCCAAATTGATGCCCATTTCATTTACTTTAATGTCGAAAGGCTTTTGCACATAATCGGGATGACTCGTAACCTCCCCAAGCTGCACATGATGAAGCTGAGCACAAGAGAAGAAAAACAATAATAATATTGCGCTTATAAATTTTTTCATTACTGAAGTCTAAAAATAAAAAAATAAAACGTCAACGTCACAAACATCAAAAATGTGACCCGCTATTTTCTACCATGACCTGCTGTGACCCATTGCAAAGCGCGCAGAAAGCACTATTTATATATAACCACTTCAAATACGATATATTACAGCCTGTCTTCAAATAAGAAATCGAATTTTAAAATAGAGGGGAAGCGATTTATGAAAAAAGTTTTGGCATTATTTAGCCTGGAGCTAGTTTTTTTATCAAGCTGTGCGATTGGGCCACTTGTTAGTCATGAAACGGCAAGGACTGTTGGTAAGTCTAATCACGAGCTTATCGGTGGTTACGGAGATGCCGGTTACGCATTTAAATGGAACTATGGTTTAAACGATAATTTAGACTTTGGCTTACATTTGGAAAGCCTAAGCATTGGCCTGAGAGCTAAATATGCTTTTATAAACAATAAAGAAGGCTGGTCATTTGCAACAGCGCTTGGGACAGGATCATCACTGGGCGGCAGTCATTACTATGGTGATATTGTAGGAAGTTATTTAGTTGGATCATGGGAGCCCTATGGAACAATCAGATTAGTTCATGTAACAACCGACCCCCTTGAACTGAAAGACACTGACACAGGTCAAATCAATTTTGTAGTTGCTTCTAGTGAATATAACTATGGGCAATTTATGATCGGCACAAGGTACTGGCTTAATCAAAATTGGCTATTATCTGTCGAAGCCTCTTCTTTGTTTACCGGTTCATCAGATTTTAACATCAGCAAGGGCATAATTGCAGGAGCCGCCTTAGGCTATAGATATTAGGATATAAATTTTCGTCTCTAAAAATATTTTTTCGATATTTAAAATTTGGGTGAAACTACTAAAGTCTCACCCTGATCAGCGCTAATAACTTGGGTCCAAAGGGCTAAAGAGGCATCATTTAAATTTTCTTCTTCTTGCTTGGCCACAACCATATCCATTCGGCCTGGGGTAACACCAAAAATCAAAAACCCTCCGCCCGCCACAGGCCTAAGAACCCTTTCTCCATTTTGATCAAAATATAATATTTCATATTTCTCATCCTGAAAAGCTAAAGAAACAGCTGCTACTGACTCTTGATAAAAGCCAATAAGAGTGGCCGAATCATCAGAGGCATTAACCCTTTCAACTTGCTTAATATAATCAAGCCATTGCTTTTTAATAAGTGGCACAAAAATTTGATTTTGTTTTTTACTAAAAATATAAGTGGCCGTAAGATAACCCTCAAGATCGGGGATAGCGGTAACATAAGACGCACTCGAGCTAGGGGTGACCATCTGTAAAGCGTGGCCATTAACCAATGTTTCAAATTCTATTTGCTGATGACTTAAAAGAGCGGCCTGTTTAGAGCCATCAAATGCATCAAAAACAAAAAGCTCTTGGGGTAGTAAGTTTTTTTGAATTTCAAAATTAACACTCGATGAAATGTCTTTTTGAACATAGACATTGGTAACACCAATGGTTTGCCCTAAAGCATGAGCTTTTAGCGAATGCATACCCTCACTCAATCCTAAAATAATAAAATATCCATTAGCCAGGGTTCCCTGAGCATTTGCATTGGGCATAAAAGAATCATCTAAATAATAAACTTCTGCCCCCGATATATTTGATTCAATTTCAATTTTTATACCCTCTTGAGATTTTTTTTGGTAACGAACCTGTCCTAATACCAGGGTTTTGATTGTTTTTAATTTTTCATCTTTGTCTTGATCCTGATAAAAAAGTGTAAATAAAGCTTGTGCATAATCTTCAGGAATTTGGGTTAACTCCATTTGTTCTTGACCAGAAATAACCGAAACAAGGGGTAAGTGACCTTCTGACTCGAAATAAAAAACAGATTCAGATTGGGGATTTATATCAGAAATCACATTTCGGGCCAACAGGCCTGATCTTAATCCTTCATCTATGTTACCCGTAGCTTCGGTATCAGAAAAGGGAACAACCGCAACGGAGGCAGGTTTTTTTTTGCTATTTTCATTTTTTGAAACAAGTTCTTTTTGTCTTTTTGCATAACTGGAATTATTTATATTACGTTCATTACTTTTACCGCTCACACGACTGGCATTGGCATTACTATAACCACGTCTATTATCTCCCCTATTTTGATGATTTATAGGAGCCGCAGGATAAAGTGATTTTACCGAAACCGTTGTTTGGTTCGGAAATATAGGAATTGTCATCCCCTCTCCGCCACCCCAAGGTATTGAGCCCTGGGCCACAGTCCTTCCTTCTTGGTCATGAACTTTTGCTACAATTTGACCGGCCCCATAGGGAACATCAACTGAGTAACCCGCCTGATCCCATCCAACGCTGACTTGGCCTAAACGTCTTTGATTTGACTTTTCATCTTGCCAATACACTTCGATATTTCGATCAGGCCCAAGAGCTGCGCCCTGCTTAAGCTCCAAAAATCCTTGTGACTTATAATTTGCTTGTACAGGAGATTTCGAATTTTGAGACGGCAATGCTTTTAATGTTTGATTTCCATCATTTTGTGTATAGTGATTATTTGATTTATTATTTTCTGCTCTTTTAAAAACCTGATCTCTAGACAAAACGGTATCACTTAAAGGTAAAAGATTATCATCAATAGGCAATAATTTTTTTGGCAAGGAGTTATCATCTAATGATGACAACTTTATAGTGGGGATTAAATAATTAAATGAGCTATCTTTTGGTTTTTGAAAACCTAAAAGCATTTGATTTAAATCAACAACCCCCTGTTGATATTTGTTCGTCAAACCAGACTCTAAACGATCCATGTTACTCGGGCTATTTAAACTAATAGAACGAGTTAATCCCTGAGCGCTTAAGGTATCGCCGCTTTTTGCGTTTGAAATACCGCTTTCACTCGTCTCGGCATTTGAATGACTACTATTTTCGGTAAACACTTTTTGGGCTACTCGTGCGGGCGTCAGCCTTTTAAAATGAATTTTAACTGTTTTATCAAGACGAATGATCGGAGTATCATGAACCCGATAACAGGCCAGTAAAATAATAAAAAAACCAAGTAGGCTATACTTTTGATGGGGGCTAAACATACTTATAGGTTAATTAGAAGGCTCTGAACGAGTCAACCGCGTTACGCTGCTCTCGACTTTTGGAAAGGTCTAGCTCAAGATCTTTAGCAATTTGCTCAGCCATATCATCGTCTTCGCCATCATCTATATAATCAGGCCCATCTTTGATTTGAACAAATACCTGAACTAAGACAGAGTAAGGGCGACGAGTGCCAAGCACAGTAAACCTTGCATATAATCTTTCTTTTGAGGTCGTTGGATCAAAACTTTTACTTGGCTTTCTTGAAAAAAACTTAGTTTCGAATTGACGACGAGTTTCGCCAACGGTTCGAACTTCTCCTGAGATATTAACAATACTTGCTCTTATTTCGTCTAATGGCTGAGTAACAGGATCAACTTTGACCCCCATCACACAGCCCGAAAAAAATAAGCTAATCAGTAACCTGAAAATCACTTATTTGATTTTTTATAATCAGTTAAAAATTGTTCTAACCCTTTATCTGTTAGGGGATGCTGGCATAGTTGCTGCATCACCTTATAAGGTATTGTTGAAATATGTGCCCCCATCAGCGCCCCTGTTAAAACATGCTGAGGCGAGCGAATGCTGGCCACAAGCACTTCGGTAGAAAAACCATAATTATCATAAATTTGAATAATTTGCTCAATTAACCCCATCCCCTCATGACCAATATCATCAAGCCTTCCTACAAATGGCGAAACCATGGTAGCGCCTGCCTTTGCAGCAAGCAAAGCCTGAAGAGGCGAAAAACACAGAGTAACATTAGTTTTAATTTTTTCAGCTGTTAACTTTTTTACCGCTACAAGCCCCTCTTCGGTTAGAGGAATTTTAACAACAACATTGTCGGCAATTTTTGCAATTTCTAAACCCTCTTTATACATCCCCATAGCATCAAGTGCGATCACCTCTGCTGATACGGGACCTGATATAATTTTAGTGATTTCTTTAATGAGTTCGGGCTGTGAACGACCCGTTTTAGCAACCAAAGAAGGATTTGTGGTAACACCATCTACCCAGCCACGTTCATGAGCTTTTTTGATTTCTTCGATGTCTGCTGTGTCGATAAAAAATTTCATTTATGCTTCCCCCTTTGAAAGTTTATCATTTATGTAGTCATCTATTTTATAAACACCCTTTGGCTTAGCCACAAGCCATTCTGCAACTTTAACAGCCCCCGTCGCAAATAATTGTCGGCTCATAGCTCGATGCTCTAAAATAAGCATTTCATCTTGCCCCATAGCTAAAACCCTGTGATCCCCAAATACCCCGCCCCCTCTAATCGAAACAGGAAAAGGGATGAGGCCTTTTTTATCACTTGGTAACTGGGCACTCAAAGCATCTTGCAAAAGTTTAGCCGTCCCGGATGGGGCATCTTTTTTTTGGTTATGGTGAATTTCTTCGATTTGAAAATCAAACTCCTCCGAAAAATGAGCCAATTGCGAGACCAGTTGTTTTAAAATAGCAATCCCCAAACTAAAATTAGGACTCCAAAAACAAGGAACACTTTGGCCAAGTTCAAATAATAAATCAAAAGACAAATCTGAGTAACCTGTTACCCCCGAAACAAGAGGCTTACGATACTCTTTAACCGCCTCAATGACATGAGGTAAGGCTTGGGGCAAAGAAAAATCAAAAATAATATCAGCATTTTTAATTAGCTCGTCACGCCAAGATGATCCCACATGAGCGTAGCCCTCTAGGGTAACATTTTCTCGAGAGCTAAAACCCCAGTAACTGCTGTGCCCCCTTTTTTGAGACGCTATAGCTATTTCTTTTCCCATCTTTCCGGAAGCGCCAAAAACTGCTATTTTCATTTGATTAAGCCTTCAAGGGCCAATGCCTCTTTTAGTTTTTGAACCACAAGGGGACTTGCTTCGACTAAAGGCAATCGGCACTCGGGAGATTGAATTTGCCCCATCAAATAAAGCGCCATTTTTACAGGGATCGGATTGGCCTCAAGATAAATGGATTTAATTAAAGGCAAATGGGCTTTGATCTGACCACTCGAAAAAGCTTGGGGCAAAAGATGAGAAGCGACTGAAATAATTCCCTGCCCTCCGACTTTTAAAAACTCCTCATAACTCTCATCATCTCCTGATAACAACTCTAAACTTTGGTGACATTGTTTAAAAATTTGCTCGGCAAAATCAATTTTACCACTGGCCTCTTTGATCGCAACAATTTGAGGATGCTCTGATAATTTTTTAATTGTTTCAATTTCTAAACTCACAACCGTACGCCCTGGAACATTATATAATATATTGGGAACATGAGTCGCATCGGCTACCGCCTTAAAATGCTCGAGCAAACCCCTTTGAGGAGGCTTGTTATAATAAGGTGTTACCACTAAAAGGCCCTCGGCCCCCCAGGCTTGGGCCTTTTGAGCCGCTTGTATGGTTGTGCGGGTATTGTTTGTACCCACGCCCACGATCAATGGCACTTGGGGGCCTGCCGTTTGCCTAACGAAAAAAAATATTTTCTCAACTTCATCAGGCTCTAAAGTTGGGCTTTCGGCCGTTGTTCCATTAACAACAAACCCCCGCACTCCCCGTTCAATTTGAAATAAGACAAGACGTTTTAAAGATTCAAAATCAACTTCCTGATTTTTAAAAGGCGTTACCAATGCCGTAAATACACCATTAAAATAGCTCATACCTCAACCTCCATAGAAAAATCATGCGTTACCATACCCTTAAGCTCAATTCGGGTATCATCAATAAATTTAACCTCAAGCTGTCCCCCAGGCATAAAAATAGTGTGCACCAAAAGCTCAGGACTTATTTGCTTAGACCACAGGGCTGCCGCAACCGCCCCTGTGCCACAAGACAGAGTAAAATCTTCAACCCCTCTTTCAAAGGTAACAGCTTCTAGCTCACCGGGGGCTTTATGCTCGACAAAGGTAACATTAGAGCCTTCCATTGAAATTTCTTTATCATGTCTTAAATGCTTTGCAAGCTCGTAGTCAGGATCACTTTCGACAACCACATGAGGCACGCCCGTATTTAAAAAATCAAATTCAATCGAAATTTGATTCCAGCTTAGCACTTGATCCCACTTACCCCCAAGATGACCTAAATCCCAAGATGCGCTGGGCGCTTGATCCTTTTTGCTTTGTAAATCAACATTTCCGATTTGCGTTTTTAATTTAATTTTATTTTGATTATAAAATTTTTCAAAAAAAAGGGCCACGGCCCTTGCTGCGTTTCCGCACATATCAGCGGGTGACCCATCAGAATTATAAAAATCCCAACTTGCTTCTAAAGGCTCTTCTGATTTTAATTTATTTTTTTGGTCTAAATTATTTTTTAAGTATGAAATAAAAATAAACCCATCGGTCTGAAATCCCACTATATTTTGACACAGATTTTTAACAAGATTTGGTCTTTCGATTTTTTCAAAAGGAAAGTCATTCAAATCTAAAATAAAAAATGTGTTACCTGTTGAAGTCCAGCGAGTTAAATGAATATTCATTCGTGTTCACCTTTTTGAATGGGCGCAATTTGAGGACTCCCCGTACCGATAAATGCGGGCTCTTGGGGCGGCTGAGGCTCTCCTCGCACACCACAACTTAAAGTAATAAATCCCCCTATTAAAAGTAACAAGACCTGAGCCACTCTCATGATTTTTCTCCTCGCACCTGCTCACTAGTTTATAATTGCAAATCATTTCTAAGCAAATACAAATGATCTTCTTTTAAGTAGGACTATTTGTAAGACAAAGGCGAGCCCTAATTGCCTCAGCTATCTGGGATTTAAGCTTAACCATGAGTTGATCCCGATCCTTTTGCCCAACCCCAACCAAAGCCTCTAGGCTAATCATAATCTGCGGTTCATACCCACAGGGCCTAAGTCCCTGAAAAGCCAAGGGATCTTGAAAAACATTTAATGCCATACCATGAAAAGTAATCCAGTGGCGAACCCCTACCCCCAGTGAGGCAATTTTACGCCCTTCAATCCAAACCCCTGTATCTTCGAGCGAGGCGCTGGGAGCTTTTTGAGAACCACTTGTTACCAATTTTCCATAGGCTTTGATATCGTATAAAGCTAAGACATCAATCATAGCTCTCTCTAAGGATCTCATATACCAGCCAATATCTTGTTTTGTTTTTAATTCTGAATGTTTTAAATTATAGATGGGGTATATAACTAATTGCGAGGGACCATGATAGGTCGCCCGCCCTCCCCGATTGACCTCTATGGTTTTACCGGCCCATCCACATAAATCAGAGGGTGCTGTTTTACGGCCCAAAGTAACAACCTCTGGATGAGAACAAAAAACTAAAAACCCAGGGCTTTGTTCATGATACACTTGCTCCACTAGCTCTAACTGCCTAGCGTAAGCCTGTTCATAATCAATAAGACCCCAGTCGATGATGGTTAAACACATTTTTATATCCAATTAAAACCGTTACCGTGGCTATCTCTTTACTTTGCTTTGCCTTGCCTTGCCTTGCTTTATTTTACTCTAATTTAATTTAATTTAATTTTATCTATTCTATTCATTCTATTTAAGCTGACTTAAAAACGTTTTTATACGTCTAACACCCTCGATTAACTCTTGCTCTTGGGCAACAAAGCTCATTCTTAAGTATCCCTCAACTCCAAACTCTTTACCCGCAACCGTGGCGACTAAAGCCTGCTCAAGTAAAGCCTCAGAAAGTATCACGGTATCACTCATAAGTAACCCCTCTGATGTTTTGCGGCCAAGATATCGATTTACATCTAAGAAAAAGTAAAATGCGCCATCGGGCTCTATATAATTTAATTTTATATCACCTTCGGCAAAAGCTATTTTTACTTTTTCAGCACGCTCTTTAAGTAACACTTTGGCCTGGCTTAGTTCTTCTTTATAATTTTTTAAAACCCCCAAAAGGGCCATCTGAGCCAAAGAATTGGGGTTTGAAGTTGTTTGACTTAGAAAATCAGACAAGGCCTGAGTTAAAGGCCGAGGAGCCATAGACCACCCAATACGCCAGCCCGTCATAGAAAACGATTTTGATGCGGCATTAACAGCCACGGTTCGCTCTTTAAGCTCGGGAGCTACATGTAAAATATGGGGGGCCACCTCTTGATGATCCAAAGTCAGACGATTATAAACATCATCCGATACAACCCAAATTTGAGGATAAGCTTTTAGCATTTGGGCGATATCACTTAACTCTTGAGCTGTATAACTAACCCCTGTCGGGTTACTCGGGCTACAAAGCAATAAAATTTTAGTCTTAGGGGTTATCAATTTTTTAATGTCGCTAGCTAATGCCTTAAAGCGATTTTCAGCTTTAGAAATAACCGGAACCGGCACACCGCCAGATAATTCAATCATCGTTGGGTAACTGACCCAATAGGGCGACGGAATCAAAACTTCATCACCTGGATTAAGTAACATCTGAAAGGCGCCAAATAAAATATACTTAGCCCCTGCCCCCACTGCTACTTCTTGGGCGCTGACTTCAATATTAAGCTCTTGGCTAGCAAAAATAGCTAATTCATTTTTTAATGCTGGGATACCACTGGCGGGAGTATATTTAGTAAAATTATCTTCAATAGCCTTAATACCCGCCTTTTTAGCCTCTAAAAAAGTGGGCCAGTCAGGCTCACCCACAGTCAGATTGATCACCTTATGACCTTGAGCCTTTAACTGTTGAGCTTTTGCAGACATTTTTAAAGTAGCACTTGGTTTTAAATATTGGGTTTTTTGAGCTAAATTTATCATAGATAAATAGGCTTACTGAGGGTTTAACTTTGGTCAATTTAAAAAATTGAGGCGGCAACCCATAGGTAACCGCCTCAATCTCAAACATAAATTATAAACGTAACGATTAGCTTAAAATTCCTAAAACTGAAAGCTTACTGAAGAACTATTTCAATTGAACATTCACAAGTTGTTCGTCCGTCATCAGAAACATTTTCACATGTTTTAACGGCATCAACCAAACCTTCTACTTTTTCACAAAGCATAACTTCAGCCACAAATGAACTGATTTTTGCATATGGAATTACATAGGGTGCAAAAAAGGCAGGGGCCACCATTGTGTAACTTGGTAAATAAGTTTTTGTAATGGTCGCATTTTTTAAAACTGAGTTGTAAGCAATCTCTACATTTGCTTCGTTATCAATATAAAACTTAAAAGTTTTTGTTGAGGGACTTAACTGTTTATACTCTCCTTGAGCGGTTTCGACGGTCTCCTCAGAAACATTGAGCCTAAGACTGGCTTCTGGCAATAGTGTGTATTGGTTTAACACAAGCGAATTTCCAGCAGGGTCTTTAACCAATCCTTTTGCAAACAGAGCTGAATATGCACCATAAGCGCCCCCTTGAGCAAACAACTTAACCTGTACAAGTGCGGGTGACGAATTAACATTTTCGCAGGTCTTATACCAAGCAGGAACTGTTACCAGGGTTTTTGAAGGGCAAGTATCTTGAGCCTGAGCTGTTAAAGCTAAACTTAACGTAACTAATGATAAAACTAATTTCATATAACCTCCTTAATGGTTGGCCCATGTCTTCACACAGATGCTTAAGCCTAAGCAAGTTAGATTTATGTTATGAAAAATATACCCCCTTTTTGACTGCGTTAAAAATTGCTATTAACCCTCCAATGCCTCTAAAAGTATTAAATTCATTTAATTTAACTTAAGTGGGCTATGCGCTAATGAAGCCTACTCCATAAAAGTCGACGAAATAGGGAGCCTAACCAATGATGACTTCAAAGGGTTTACAACGAACAGCCCTCAAACAAGAACTCACTCATTTTGATTATATCGGCACACACAAGGATCATCATTTTTTTTCTTTGCCAATATCACCTAAGTCTTTTTAAAATTAAAAAAACACCAGAAAGAAGTCTGCCCGAATGAAAATTTCCTTTTATTTTGACGAAAAATCCCCTCAAGAAATTGATCTTCCTGTGAAAACTCTAAATTCAAAACAACGTCTAAAACATAGCTTTAAGGTTTTTGGATATTTTTTGGGAGCCGCAATAGTATCAGTCTTTATTCCCATCTTGCATTTTATATTAGTTCCGACCCTTATTATTTTAGCTTTTATTTTTTCTATTAAAAAATTCAAACAGATTGGAAGCCTTGATATAAGCCAATTTAAATGCCCCAACTGTGAACATTTTTTTAATGATAAAACAATCCCAATCCACGCCAGTAACACAACATTGTCTGTTTACTGCTTTAATTGCCGCAAAAATATTTTATTTGTAATAAATGAAACCTCTTTAAACGCCGCCACCACTACCAATTGAATGCGCTATTAAGTGGGGTTACCAAAGTAATCACTGACACATGGGGGGACCCAGGGTTTGATATCTTGATTATGTTTTAAAAGCTCTTTAATCCCTCTTGAGCTGACAAATCTTAAATCGGGCCGAGTCATTAAGCAAAGGGTTTCGATATCAGGAGCCAAGTTGTGATTATGCCAATCCATAGATTGTTCATATTCAAAATCGGTTATAATCCGAAGTCCACGAATAAGACAGTCAATTTGATTTTGTTTAGCATATTGGGCGATAAGCCCTGTGGTAGATGAGATAATAAGCTGAGAAGAAATATCTTGGGTCGCATGAGCGATCAGGTTTTTTCTTATCTCCACAGAAAGTAGGGGGGATTTTTCTGTGGAGTCAGCAACAACGATATGCAGCTCGGTAAATAACCGACTCGCTCGTTTAATAATATCTAAATGACCATTATGAAGAGGGTCAAAACTTCCGGCAAATAGGGCTCTCATTTAATAACAGACAATAACACATGCTTTTGATTCTGCAATCCTAAGTTTTTATTTTTTGTTTTTAGAGGCTGCTCATTTAAAACAACAGCCATAATCATTTCTTTATTATTTTGAAGCCTTATTTTTTCGTCTTCTGGACTTAGCCAAAGTAAATCCTTGGACCATTTTTTAAGTTTAAGTGCCAGTTCGCTTTCAAGTTCTTCAGATATTAATGTATCACTCACGATTGCCTCCTTATGGCCGTTGTTTGGGGCCGCCTCTGGCCCTGTTGTTGTTTTTTATCTTCTTTTTTGAATGGGCCACTAAGCCATTTCATCAAGAAAAGATAAATGCTGATCTCTGTCTGGTAACATAAACTCTGAATCATCCCATGATTTAGCTTCTTCTGGCCTACTTAAACCTTCAAGTAGGGTTTTTAATTTTTGAATTCCATGTCTGAAATTAGCCTTTGCCGTATCGTAAGGGCAGTTCATTATTTGCGAAACTTCGTCAAAACTTAAATCTTCGTACACCCTAAGTGTTACCGCCATTTTTTGACGAGGCGGTAACTGTTCGATGGCCTGCTGAATAATAAGGGCTCTTTGCCTATTATATATTTTCAGATCTCCACCAAAGGGAATGGCCATGGTCGAACCCTCTTCGAGAGGGGCGTGATTTTTAAGCCTTAATGAATTTCTTAAGGTGTTCATAAAAATTTGATATAACCAACTTTTAAACGAAGACCTCCCCTCGAAACGATCTAATTTTTTAAACACTTTTATAAAAGTGTCTTGTAAAATGTCATCGACACGGGCTGAATTAGATAAAAGCCTCATCCCAAGACGAAATAGATTTTTTTGATACTTTTCGACAATGATTGCAAAAGCGACCACTTCACCTCCGAGTATGCGCGCAATCACTTCTTGATCTGCATCAAACTCATTACGCATATGACCCTCCTTTTAAGAAAATGGTTAGTTAAGTTACTCCATCTTCTTACATTCCTTAAAGGCAAGGCTAAAGCCATAAAGAGAGGTCAAAATGTCTTTGGTTTTTAAGTTTAAACTTAGATTTTAATTTGTACCGGCCGGGGAAGATAGAACACCCCTGTGGGTGTTACTTTTAGCGTGACCACTTTGCAAATAACCCCATGATTGATCGCCATTTTTAATGTTTTAGCATAATCTAAATCAATATCTGAAGCTGCCGAAAAAACGCTGCAGTCGGTCCTTTGAATCACAAACAAAATCATGGCTTCATAACCTAAATCTTTAAGAGCCATTAGCTCTTCTAAGTGCTTTTTGCCTCTGACCGTTTGAGCGTCAGGAAAAAAAGCAACAAAATCTTGATTCTCGGTGTCAAATCGCCCCAAGGTCACATTTTTGATTTCTATAAATAATTTTTTGTTTTCTTTTAATTCAATAAGGGCATCAAGACGCGTTTTATCATTAATTTTAACCTCAGCCCTAAATGAAAGCCCTCTTTGGGCCCAATCACTAATAAGTTGCTGATTATAAATTTGTGTTATTGCTTTTAAAGGAACGGAGGTATCAACACCAACCCATTGACCCTCTACCTCGAGGGCCAAAAGAGTCCATTTTAATTTTCTATCTGGATTTTGACTAGGCAGTATCAATGCCCTTGCATTTGGACTGAGCACGCTTTTTAGCGAACCCGTATTAGGAACATGGGCCGTTACGATTTCGCCATTAAGCTCGATGTCTGCAAAAAATCTTTTATATCTAGACTTAAAAATTCCTATTTGAGGGGAAACGGGCCATTTAAAAAGTAACTGATCAAGCGCTTGATCAAGTGCTTGATCAGGCACTTTCTCTGATCCCCCACGACTTGATGATCCTGCACTTTTTACATCATCTGTTACCACAAAGTTTTTACGCCTCTTTCTTTGGCCACATTTTGTGCTAACTCATATCCTGCATCAGCATGGCGAATGACTCCCATAGCTGGGTCTGCGGTTAAAACCCGCTCTAACCTTTGAGCGGCCTCATCAGAGCCATCGGCCACAATCACCTGCCCCGCATGCTGACTAAAACCCATGCCGACTCCTCCCCCATGATGAAAGCTAACCCAAGTGGCCCCACAAGCGGTATTAACTAAGGCATTTAAAAGTGGCCAATCACTGACGGCGTCTGATCCATCTTTCATAGCTTCTGTTTCGCGGTTTGGACTTGCCACGCTCCCGCTGTCTAAATGGTCACGGCCAATAACAATTGGCGCACTAACTTTTTTTTGAGCCACAAGCTGATTAAATAAAAGTCCCGCTTTTGCTCTTTCTCCATACTCAAGCCAGCAAATACGAGCAGGAAGCCCTTGAAATTTAATTTTTTCTTGAGCCATTTTTATCCATTGAATCATTTCTTTTTTGTAAGGGAAAAGCTCCATTAATGCCTGATCGGTAACATAAATATCTTGTGGGTTACCACTCAGTGCGACCCACCTAAAAGGCCCCGCACCCTTACAAAAAAGTGGCCTTATGTATTGAGGCACAAACCCCGGAAACGAAAAGGCCTGAGTTACTCCATGATCTAAAGCATGGGCCCTAATATTGTTACCATAATCAAAGGCAACGGCTCCTCGATTTTTCATTTCAAGCATACCTTGAACATGAGTGGCCATACTTTGATAGACCGCTTGCAAATAGGCTTTAGAATCAGCACTTCGCAAGTGGGCTGCCGCCTCAAGAGTAAAGCCCGAAGGGATATAACCATTAAGGGGGTCATGGGCTGAAGTTTGATCGGTCACCATATCGGGAGTAAAGCCCTTTTGAATAAGCTGCCAAATAACCTGAGACATGTTACCCAAAAGAGCAATCGATTTGGCTGTTTTTTGTTTTTTATAGTTTTGAATTTTTAATAAAGCATCATCAATATCCGCAGCCAACTCATCAACGTAACCTGTTTGTAATCTTTTTTCTATTCGGCTGGGATCAATTTCAACAGCTAAAACTATGGCCCCAGCAAAAACGCCGGCTAAAGGCTGAGCTCCACCCATACCGCCCAAACCAGCGGTTAAAATAACTCGTCCTTGAAGGTTACCACCAAAATGTTGGCGACCGGCTTCGACAAAAGTTTCGTAAGTGCCCTGAACAATCCCTTGGCTACCAATATAAATCCACGAGCCAGCCGTCATTTGCCCATACATCATAAGGCCTTTTTTATCTAACTCATGAAAGTGTTCCCAAGTCGCCCATTTAGGGACTAAATTAGAATTGGCAATCAACACCCTAGGAGCGTCTTTGTGAGTGCGAATGACCCCTACGGGCTTTCCGCTTTGGATCAGAAGAGTTTCATCTGAGTTTAAAACTTTAAGAGTTTCTAATATTTTATCAAAGCTTTCCCAATTTCGAGCGGCCTTACCTATACCGCCATAAACAACTAAGCTGTCGGGGTGCTCGGCCACATCGGGATCAAGATTGTTTTGGATCATTCGAAAGGCCGCTTCTTGTAGCCAGCCCTTACAACTTAATTGAGTTCCCCTGGGGGCTCGTATTTCACGTTTCACTTTTTACCTCACTCTAATCATTTAAAACGATAAGTTTATCTAGAAATTCACCCATTTGGCCCGAATCAATCATTTGATAAATTTTTTGAGTATCTTCTCCAAAAGCCCTATCTACTGGGGCAAAGGGAACCTGCTGGCGAATCAGTTTGTAAAGCTCCTCAATAGGCGCAGACGGCTTAAGAGGCTTTAATAAATCAAGGGCCTGACAGGCCGAGAGTAACTCATTTGATAAAATGTAGATTACATTATTAACGACCTGACCAAACTTGCGAGCGGCAATGGTACCCATGCTAACATGATCTTCTTTGTCCGCAGAGGTCGGAATACTATCGCAACTGGCCGGGTGACAAAGGACCTTGTTTTCGCTGGTGAGGGCTGCGGCAACCACATGAGTTATCATATGTCCTGAGTTAAGACCACCCTGAGGAGCTAAAAAGGCCGGAAGACCATCGCTCATAGAGGGATTAACCAGCTTCGAAATTCGCTGTTCAGAAATGCTACCCAAAGACGTTAAGGCAATCGCACAAAAATCCATAGCAAAAGCCACAGGCATTCCGTGAAAGTTACCACAAGATAAAATCTTTTCAGCATCGGCAAAAACAAGGGGATTATCTGTTGACGAATTGGCCTCGATCAACAAAGTATTGAGCGCATTTTTTATGGTATCTTTAACGGCCCCGTGAACTGCGGGCATACATCTTAAAGAATATGCATCTTGCACACGTCCACAGGATTTATGACTTAAACCAATTTCAGATGTTTCATTTAAAATAAGCCTCAGATTAGAGGCCGTATTAATCTCGCCTCTGTGTGGCCGAACACTTGATATGAGAGGATCAAAAGCTGATCTCGAACCTTTTAAGGCTTCAAGTGTCATGGCGCCAGCCATATCAGCAATTTTTAATAAATCGATGGCCTTTGATAAATAAAGTAGGCCAACCGCTGTCATAACCTGACAACCATTAATTAAACTCAGACCCTCTTTAGCTTTTAAAACAAGGGGTTTAATATTCATTGTTTTTAAAACAAGCTCAACCGGCTGCTTAACTAAAACCCCGTGTTCGTTTTTGCTCCAACATAGCCCCTCTCCGATCAGGGCTAAAGCAATATGAGCTAAGGGTGCCAAATCTCCTGACGCCCCCACAGAGCCCTGAGAGGGAACAACCGCAATGATGTCATGATTGATAAATTCAATGATTTTATCAATCACCTCTAAACGAACGCCACTATGCCCTTTGGCTAAAGTTGAGGCTCTTAAATACATCATAGCCCGAGTCTGCTCATACGAAAAAGGCTCACCCACCCCTGCGGCATGAGAGCGAATCAGATTTGTTTGCAAAGTTTCAATTTGGTCATCAGAAATGCGAACCGAAGAAAAAGCCCCAAAGCCTGTGTTTAAGCCATAAATTGGCTCAGCTTTTTGAATTTGTTTTTCAATAAAAGCGCGGGATTTTAAGATATTTTTTTTTGCCGATTCTGCTAATTCGAGTGTGGCCTTTTGATAAGCCACTTGAAATAGATTTTTAAGTGTTACCGAATCTCCGTTAATAATTACATTTTCATTTTTTTTATTATCCATATTAAATTTAACCCTTTTAGTAACTCATTTTATTTTACAATTTAAATAGTTAATTGTTTATTTTATACAAAAACACACGCAGCCTTGCCCCCAGCTCATATCAACCTGAGTTTATCCATGGCTAATTTAGGATTATCTGATTTAAAAATATAAGTTCCCGCAACAAAAATATCAGCATTTTTGCACATTAAAACCGTTTGATCATTTATCCCCCCGTCCACTTCAATTAACAAATCTAATTGTCGCTGGGTTTTTTGATTATATAGCCAGTCAATTTTTTCAACCTGGTCTTGCCTAAAACTCTGCCCTCCAAACCCAGGCTCGACGGTCATCACCAAAACCAAATCAATTTGATCTAAGTAAGGCTCAATCGCCTGAATCGGGGTAGAGGGCCTTAAACTTAAGCCTGCCTTAGCCCCTAGAGCTTTAATTTCAGATACAACTTGAGAGACTTGGTTAGTCGACTCGACATGGATGGTAACAATATCAGCTCCGGCTTTTACAAAAGCCTGTATATATTTTTCTGGCTTTACAATCATCAAGTGCACATCTAAGGGGCAGGTGGCCACCTTTTTAGCTGCCGAAACCAGCGGCAAACCAAAGGATATATTAGGAACAAAAACCCCGTCCATCACATCTAAGTGAAGCCAATCTGCTCCCGCCAGCTGAACCTTTTTAATTTCATCTGACAAATGTAAAAAATCACAGGCTAACAAACTTGGCGAAACTTTTTTCATTCAATCTCCCGTTGGAATACCAATCCCAAGCTGACATTTTATTTTTTCCCTCGGGCTGAACCGTTATAAGCTCAAGCCAACCCTGCCCCGTTAGTACGTAAACATTTTTTTGTTTGGCCACAATAAGGCCAGCCTCTTTAAGCGTATCCTCTTTAGCAAACGCATTTTTATTAAACTCATCATTAAGGCCCATTTCACTTTTAATACTTATATCCATTGTATTAAAATTTAAGGCTCTTTGGGTTTTGATAATCTTTATTCGCTTTTGCTCAAACACCGTCCAGCAACCAGGACCAAGTAAAAATGCCCTTACTTTATTGTGAATCGCCAAAGCCGAGCTCGTCCAATCAATTTGAGTTTCGGTTTTTTGAATTTTAGAAGCATAGGTTACCCCATTGCTATCTTGGGGCTGTGGGACTAAGTTACCGCGCACATAATCCATTAACTCAATACTTAAAAGCTCCGAACCTTTTTGTGCCAATTCATCATGCAACTTTATAGCATCCCAATCTTCAGGAACTTCAATTTGTCTTTGGCCTAGCACATCACCGGCATCTAGCTCTTTAACAATTTTCTGCAAAACCACACCCGTTACGCTATCCCCTGCTTCAAGGCTTCGCTGAATAGGCGCAGCACCTCTCCATTTAGGTAGCAAGGAGGCATGCAAATTTACAGCTCCAAATTGAAATTGATCTATAAATTTTTGAGATAAAATTTGACCATAAGCCACAACAATTGCTAGCTCCGCGGTAAGCAGACTTAACTCTGACAAACTTTGAGGGTCATTAATTTTAAGCGGCGTTAAGCAAGTAATCCCCTGAGACTGCGCCCACAGCTTAACAGGACAAGAGGTTACTTTTAAATCTCGGCCCTTAGGACGATCAGGCTGGGTAACAACGGCCACAATTTCAAAATGGGGGTCTAAAAATAAAGACTTTAATTGAGTTAAAGCAAATTCAGGTGTGCCCAAAAAAAGCGTTCGCACACGGCTCATAGGGCCTCTTGATCTTTATCAACTTCTGGTTTTGTGGGGTATCCCTGCTTTTCGATTTGTTTTTTTATTTTCTGACTTTTTGTAAAACTAATTCGATCTATAAACAAAGTCCCCTCAAGATGGTCCATTTCGTGCTGAATAACAATGGCAAGTAAGCCATCGGTCTGAATGCGGCGCGTGTTTCCATCAAGATCTTGATACTCAAGCTCGATCCATAAGGCCCTTTTAACTGTTTCGTAAAATGAGGGGACGCTCAGACAGCCTTCGTCAAAAACAGTGCTTCCTTTTTTAGCAATTATTTTAGGATTAATAACCACAAGTGGCTGCTCAATTTTAAGCTCAAGGGGGGTTTGAATGGCCTCGCTCTCGTCATCGTCTTTTTTGATATCTCTAGATCTTCGCGGCCTTGAGTCGATAACTAATAAATTAATAAGCTCTCCCACCTGAGGCGCCGCCAATCCTATGCCCTTAGCGTCATACATGGTCTCAAGCATATCATAAGCCAGGGTTTTTAGCTTCTGGTCAAACTGCTTAATAGGCTTAGATACTTCTCTTAAACGGGGATCGGGGTAGTGGAGTATAGTTTTTTTCATAAGTCCGAGTATTTTAAACTGTTTTTAGTTAATTCGCACTAAAAATTAGGTTTGCCCTTTTGCTAGAGATTTGATACTAGTTTTTGTTCTACTTGAGGTGCAATATGGCAAAGAAAAAAACGGCGCGAATTATTATTACTCTTGAATGTACAGAAGCAAAAGCAGCGGGAAAACCTGTTTCTAGATATACAACGACTAAAAACAGACAAAAAACACCTAGCCGCTTAGAGCTTAAAAAATATAATCCCAACCTTCAACGTCACACTATTCACCGCGAAACCAAATAATCGCTGTGATTTTAACTGACGGAGAAATTTTAAATAGTATTGAAAAAGGCGAAATAAAAATTTCGCCTTTTTTGCGTTCTGCTTTAGGTTCAAATTCGTATGATGTTCACCTAGGCAAAACTTTAGCTACTTACAATGACGCCGTTTTGGACGCCAAAAATCATAATCAAATAACTTATTTCGAAATTCCAGAAGATGGCTTTGTACTTGAACCTTCGCAGTTTTATTTAGGAGTAACACTTGAATATACCGAAACTTGGAAGCATGTCCCCTTTTTAGAGGGCAAAAGCTCTGTGGGCCGCTTAGGCATTGATATACATGCCACTGCGGGCAAAGGTGATGTTGGTTTTTGTAATCATTGGACACTCGAAATTTCGGTCAAAAAACCAGTTCGCATTTATGCCGAAATGCCCATTGGACAGCTTATCTATTTTAAAACAGAAGGGCCCTTGATAAATTCTTATCATGCCAAGGCCTCAGCCAAATATAATGCAATTACTCCGTTCCCAGTAGAATCTATGATGTTTAAAAATTTTTAAGTTTTAAAATAATAAGCCTAAAAATAAACTGCATTTAAAAATCCAGCATATGCACATGACGACCCTAAAAGTCGTGAAGCCCAATGCAGTGATCTTGATCTCAAATATACCGGTGAAGGGTAATCAAGTGGATATGCTGGTTAAAAATAAAATTCTAAATTTGACTTTAGTGATAGAACTCTTTCATCGGGAGCCCGAGTAACTCGCACCCCGAGAGAGGAGATGGCTATTTAATAATATCAATAAAGTCTAGCAGATAATCTTCTATTGAATAGAAAGGCCGTCAAAAACTCTGAGCCTCTTTTTCGGGATCTTCTTGGGGATCTTCTTCGCTTTCATCTTCATCAGGTTTTCCATCTTTTTTGCTACCCGAACTCATAATATCAGCAATGGCCGATAGAACTTCGCTAAACCCAATCCTTGATAAGTTAATCTCCCATTCATCTTCTTTAGATTGCCAATCCAAAAATTCAATTGTTTCTAAAATTCCAGAGGGTAATTTTTTATTAACTAAAAGATACGAGTAACCCCCGCGCAAAAAACTCTCGCCATCAACTCCTTTGGGAGCAAACTTTTTTAAAGTAGCTCTAAATACCGGGTAAGCTTCCATCGCCTCAACTGTATTTAACTGGTTGTCATTATCGTGATCAAATCTAAACATTATAGCCTCGATGTACTGAAGAAGGTGCGGCACCAAAGAGTAATCGTCCTCACTCACCCAAGGCCCCTTATCCTTCCAGCCGGTGGCTTTTAAGACAGAAAAAATAACTGGCAAAAAAGAGATGTCATCTAATTTCGAATACACCCGATAAGCATTGGGCATTTCAAGCAACACAGTTGAAAGATGCTCTTTATTTTTTTTGGCCCAACACTCCTTATCAACATAAACTTTTGCTTTTTTATCAGTTTTAATTGGACACTCTGACCTTAACGACGAACTAAAGGCCGCATGCCTTAAAACACCTGACCACATATATTGAGCAATTTGTATTGCCTCAGTAAAGTTTAATAGACTGTCACCGTTAGAGCTTGGCAAAAACAAATTAGCTTCTAAAAATCTGTTTTTTGCAAAATCAATATCTTTTGGATTTAGCAATCCCATGGACTCAAATATTGGGGTTGCATCTTTATATAAACGAGTTACCTGATTTTCGGTCATTTGACAGCAGTCTTGATTTAACGAATACACTTGCATGATAGGCCTAAGCAGGGCTCTCCAAATGTTTTGATTTTGTAAATCGACAAATGCAAATTTGGCCTTTTTACCTTGATCAAATACCAATAACCCAGAGGTATCTGATTTTAATATATAACTTGGTTTTACCCATAAATCAGATAACTCGGCTTTTAAAGTTTTAGATGATATTTGACCTAAGCTAACTTTAATTTTTTTAGGCGTTAAATCCTGAGGATTAAGACTTAGTATCCAATCATTAATAGATTTAAAGTCACCCCATATTTCATTTAATTTTCGAACATGAGCCATTTCTAGCCCCTGTACCGGTATCTTTTTTTTATGATTTTCAATGGGCCACAAAACTTTTTCTAATAAAAGTGTGACCGATTTTTTTAGCTCTTCTGGTCCAAATGATCCCATGTCTATCAGCTGCGAAAAATAAGCCGCATCTATTAATTTATTAATTTGAATAAAAGATAACTTGCCCTGACTGTTGTCAATTAACTGGCTTAAACGATTTGATAGTTTTTTAAACATTAAATCATGCTCTTGGGTGCCCAGCCTCCAAGTGGCGGCTTTTTGAAAACGATAAAAATAATGTAAATAATCAGCAAAGGCTCCAGAGAAAAACTTTAAAGCCGTATGCCAGTCTTTTTTATTTAATACAGGGCTTGATTTACCAGCTGCGATCTGCAGAGCCTCAATAATAAAGGGTAACTTTTGCTTAAACTGATTGAGCGCTGAACGCTCTTTAAGTTCCAAATTAACAGACAAGCTGATCTCGTCAAATAAAACATAAAGGTTTTCTAAATCATACTCGGACTCAAAAATACCACCCATTTCTTGACCCAATTGCTCTAGATCTAAAGCCGCTTTTGCTAATTGCTCTTGCTCCTGAGAACTTAGCGGATATGCTGTTACCCAAGTCAAAAAATAAATATCAGAATACTGATACAATTTATCACTTAAAGTAGATAAGAGCTTAAGTTTATCTCTTCCGCGCTCAAACTCATTGCTTGCAATGGATGTATCCTTACCCCCTAATATCCATTTTTTAACCTTCAAAACTTGTTCAGCCAGCTTGGGCGAAAAGCGAAGCTCCGGAAAAATGGTAACAAGCGATTCAAGGGATTCTTTTAACTCCAAAGAAGTTAGCTCTTTATTTGGTTTTTTTGAAAGAGTTTCGGAAAGGTAAGAAAATAAACTGTCTAACGAATCAAATAAAAAAACCATATCATATTTAGCAAACTCAGACGGAACATTTTTAATAAAATAATAATATCTTAAATATTGAAGGTAGCCACCAGATAAAAGCATGGAAAAGCTTTCCCACTCTTGGCCACCCACGTCTTGAGCTTGCCCGCCAATAAGAGTTTTTTTAATTTTTTCAACAAGTGGTAAATATTTTTGTATCTGCTCAAGCAAAGTCCAATTTTTACCGTAAAGGTTGCCCATCTCTTTCAAAAGAACTATAAGATCAGAGATTTTATATCCTTTTTCGTTTTTCTTGATTTGCCCAGCCATCACGGTAACAAATTTATTAAACCCGTTTTGAGCTAAATTAAATTTATTAATTTGCTCAGACACATCTAGTTTTTTATCCATTTTCCAATTTATAGAAATAACTGACATATAGGGTAACACATCCAGTGAGGCTTGACGGGCTACGTCTGAATAGCGAATTAGGTCTTTAAGCTCTTGCTTGGTTAAAGAATTAATATCCCCGCCAACAATAAGTTGTTTAATTTTCATTATTTCCACCCGAAGAGTGGGGGATAAAACTAAACCATCAAAAAAATAATCTTCAAAAAATTTAGCCAACTCATCTGAAGAGTAAACTCCGTTATTAGTTCCTTTAACTTTTTTATAAAAAAGTTCTAAGCCGTTAGAAAAACATTTCCAAGTGCTATCAATTTGACTTGGCTCTGCTGTTCCATTCATAAACCCTGACATAACAGGGAGAACATTGTTTAAACATTTTGGCTCAAAATCAAGCTTGGCCTGAGGGGCCACCTCTTCAGGAGGAGGTTCAAAAATAGGCAAAGAACAGCTTTGAGCAAAAATAACAAGAAGGCTTAATAAAAATTTTATAGCTAAGGAGTAAGTTTTAAAAAACATAGCTCACCCCGCCTGACACTCGATCGTTGGTCCTAAATTGATTAAAAAATCCGGGGTCTGTATTTGCCCCCGAGATATCATCAACCCCTAAAATATCAGCTGCAACAAAAACCCCTAACTGCTTGTTAACTTGCAAACTTGAACCAACAGATAATAAAGTACCTTTTTGTTCAAACTCTCTCATCCATAAAAAATGAGAGTGAATAGACTTTCCAAAGAGAGTACTTAGCATAGATATTTTTGATTTGAAGGCATGGTTCCACGAAAAACGATAGGGCAATAAACTCCCTCTATTAACCCCTTTTGAGTCTTTGTCCATTGAGGGCGTGTGATTAATTTGCAAGTAACCTAATTCGTAATTAAAAGTTCTTCCACTTTTTAATGCCCAGCTGTCGTTCCATTTAACCGCCCCGCCAAATATAGGCTCTGGAGATTGACTAATCCAATCCGAAGCAGGCTCACCATCAGAGTCCAACATGTTTGTGGGCAAGGGGGTTGAGGTTTGATCCCCAAAAAAACTTAACGTTAATTTAGCATCACTAAAATGAATCCCTGATTCGATGGTTAGAACATCATGATATGAAATCGAAGGAACCACGGTTACCTCAGCCTGAGAAAAAACACTTGAAACAGCTAAGTCGTAGTCATACTTAACTGAAAGCTGATTTAATGGCTTATGAGCTACAGCTAAATTAAACCAGGGACCACGCCCTAATTGCCCATGTCGATTGTAACTTATGCTGGCCCCAGCAGATACTTGCTGCACTAAAGCTGCCAATTCGGGCATATCCAGTTTATAATTAAATTGCATTTGCTTGTCTAAAACAAGGCCCGATGTGACCGGAGTTTTATGCCAGCGAGACTGGGCCACTAAGGCCCCATCTTTTTCGGCAATCTCGGGGCCAAAAGTGGGCATAAATAGGGGCGAGGCAAAAATAAGCCAGCTCCAAGCCTGACTTTGCTTTGAGCTAAAAAAAGCTCCCACTAAGCCTTGATGAAAAGGGCGCAAAGGATCAATGTTACCCAAAGGCTGCCAAAGACCTAGGTTCCAGTCCTCGTCAAACTCGGCCCAATTTGATAGTTTTCGGCCAACATCAAGGTCCCAGTTTTGAAAGCTCTTATGCCAATAAATCTCCTGAACATAAAAATAAGAAGAATTAATATTAATCGCTGTTGCCCCCGCCAGATTAACTCCCCAGTAACCCCTGGGCCCTGTATTAAAGGTGCCATTGATTTGGGCTTTAAGATAATCTGTCTTAGATATGGGGGTCCCCTTTAATGGGCTTAAATAACTATGAGTTTCGTACTCTAAAAAACTTGAAAAATGATGATCACGGGGCGGCTGTTTGTGCTGATCCTGTAGGGAAATGTCAAAATAGACCGAGTTAAGATCTAAATCCTTTGAGGGCTTAGCTAATAAATATGATGGCCCCATTACTAAAGTCACCATAAGGCTAAATCTATTTAAAAATCTTTTCACAGCTTGATCAAACCCTAGAGTCAGGAAATGGTCAAGCCCCCTGAATTTAAAGCATTAAACAACTTTAAATGACATTAAGCCTGTAAAAAAAACGTATAAATAATGTCTACATTTTAAACTCAGGTGTTATTTCTTGTTGTTGTTTCTGAGTGATTATGCCTTTTAACTTGTGAAATCAAGTTTTATACTAAGTTTTATACGCTTTATAAACTAGGGCTATTAAAAATTAACCAGCATATGCACTTGATTACCCTTCACCGGCATATTTGAGCTCAGGATCACTACATTGGGCTTCACGACTTTTAAGGTCGTCATGTGCATAAGCTTGAAATTAATATCTGTGTTCTGTATTCTGTGTTCTATGTTCTATGTTCTATGTTCTATGTTCTATGTTCTATGTTCTATGTTCTGTGTTCTGAGCTTTAAACTTTTAATTTTTGAACTCCATCTTTTTTCATGATCGTGGCTTCGCCTTTAACACAGATTTCTTGGGTGTCTTTTTTAAGAATATTTGTTTCAACAAGTCCAATTCCGCTTTTATCTCTAAGATGAGTTACTTTTAATTTAATAACAATATGATCATCAATAAAAACAGGGGCTAAAAACTTTACAGACTGAGCTAAATAAATACCGCCAACCCCTAAGTTCATAGCCAATGCTCTTGAAATAAAACCCCCTAACAGCATCCCATGAACAATGCGGCGCCCAAAGCGAGTGGTTTTAGCATATTCATCATCAAGATGAACGGGGTTCTTATCCCCCGTTATCTCGGCATATTGTCTGACCATTTCATCTGTTACCACAAGGTCAATCTCAACCTCATCACCTTCTTTAAAACTCATTATGCGGACTCCTATAAAATATTGGCAGCTAGCTCAGCCAGCTCAGATCTTTCACCTTTAGTTAGGGTAACATGACCAGCTATTGGGTAACCTTTAAATTTTTCAACCGCGTAGGTTAAGCCCGAATTGGCCGAGTCCACATAAGGATTATCTATCTGATAAACATCTCCTGTTAAAATAATTTTAGTGCCTCGGCCTGCGCGAGTCACAATTGTCTTGATTTCATGAGGAGTTAGGTTTTGAGCCTCATCAACAATTAAATATTGTTTAGGTATGCTTCGGCCCCTAATATAAGTAAGAGGTTCAATATTAAGCATGCCCTGATTAATAAGTTCTTGTGCTCGTCCCGCAGCTTTTTTATCTGCACCCATTAAAAATTCAACGTTATCAAAAATAGGCTGCATCCAAGGATTTAGTTTTTGCTCGATGTCACCAGGGAGGTAACCAATATCTCGGCCCATCGGAAATATGGGGCGACTTACAAGTAACCTTTGAAAAACACCTTCGTCTAAGGTTTTATGCAAACCCGCAGCTATGGCTAAAAGGGTCTTTCCGGTACCAGCCTTGCCAACTAAAGAAACAAATAAAATTTCGTCATTTAAAAGACTATCAAGGGCAAAAGACTGCTCAACGTTTCGGGCATGAATCCCCCAAACTCCACTAGTAGAAAGTTCAAGAGGTACAATGGCCTGTTCTTTAGCAGAAAATCGGCCTAGTGCTGACTGATTAGGGTTGGCCACATTTTTCATGATTAAATACTGATTAGCTAAAAGCTTAGCTTGAGGCACCACAAGGCGTCTTTGGGCATAGAAATTTTCCATATCTGAGGCCGAAATTTCTAGCTCTAAGTAACCTTCGTACATTTGGTCATTAACGCCGCCCTCGGGTTCGTAATCTTTAGCTATGATACCAAGCACATCAGCTTTAATTCGCAAATTAATATCTTTAGTAATAAGCTCAACATTGGCTCTTGGGTTTTGCTTTTGCAGAGTCATTGCGGTTGATAAGATTCGATTATCTGCTTTTTGCGGATCAAGGTCTGTTGGCAAACCTGTAATTGTGTAATCAGCATTAATATAAATAAAAGTATCGCCATGATCTAAAGGCACACCCGCAGCCAAAGACCCCTTGGCGCGCAAGGTGTCAACAAATCGGCTAAACTGACGAGCATTTCGTCCGTTTTCACCGGGATCTCTTTTAAAACGATCAACCTCTTCGATAACAGAAATCGGGATATGAACGTCCACAGACTGAAATTTTGTAATCGCCAAAGCATCAAATAAAATAACGTTGGTATCAACTACAATTTTTCGACGATTATTTGCTCGCGCATTTGATCCTTCATTTTTAGCCAAAATCCACCCCACTTAAAAAGTTAATTAAAAATTCGCCGTTTAAACAAACTGATTAACTATCTGCACTTTTTAGTGCCTTTTTAAATGAGACCCTATGCTTAGACCTTTGTCTATATTTTTGTGTGTTGATGATCTGAAATAGCGGGAATTTACCGCTTAAGCCTAATAGGGCTAAGCTGAGACCAGCCTTATAAACATTTTAGTGTTACCAAATGTGAATTTATTTTTAGTTTATTAAAACATTCATATTCATAAAAACAGATGGCGAAGCCCCTGATTTAAAGAAGTTATCTGAAGAAATTTCAATTAACTCACAACCAAACATTTTATTTATGTTCGATTGAACCGTAATAGGGGCCAGCCGACCAACACATTCACCAAATTCAAAAAGATAACTAAACTCTACAGGCCGAGAGTAATCACCGATATCAGTAAAATCACCCCCCCATGACATCATCACCACGACACATTGGGGAAGAGACTTTAAAATTTGTTCTGTTGATTTTTCTCCAGGCAAAACTTCAACCCGATTAAAGGCGGCTTTTGGTGACGATTTAAAGTCGCGAATCCCATTTCCGGTGGGCTGGATTTTATATTTTTTGGCGAGTCGCTGATCGGCAATAACGTTTTTAATAATACCCTTTTCAATTAACGGAAAATGGCTGTGACTACGAATAAACCCTTCGCCATCAAAAGGGGCAAATACGCCCAAAGAGGGATTCATATTTGAATCGACAAGATTAAAACGTTCATCAAAATAAGCCGTTCCTAGCTTTCCCGAAAAAAGTCCTGCATTTTCGTAATAGTTGTTGGCGACTAGGGATGATTTAATTTTTTCAAAGAGCGATTCTTCGGCATCATGATGTTGAGCAAATAAAACCGGATAGTCCCCAGGCGGAAGAGTTACTTTTGTATCATATCCATCAAGGATTTTTTTTAAACACTCAACAGTGTACTCGGGTGTCAGGTTTAAAGTGGCATTCCAAAAATAGCCGTCACCGATTGTTGGCGAGCCATTACGTTTTATACTATACCAGTGCGTACTTACAAGATGTGTGGACTGAAGGGAGTTTTTATTTTCATCATTCAAAATCTTTGTTTTTTGATTAACTGAGTAACTCCCCTCTAAAGAAAACCTCTCACGGTAGGGCTCCAGAACTTTTTCAATTGCTTGTATGCTCTCTTCCCATTTTTCAAAATTAAGAGTCTGAGTTGATTTACAGACAAAAGAGTTGGATTGGAATTCAGCCAGAGGCATAAAGTCTATAGGAATCCCAGCATCTAAAACAATTTCTGAGTTTTTCACAAAATCATCTGCCAAAATATCACCGAAATAACTAAATGAGTAACCATAGCCGTCAACAAATTTTCTTAAACCCATTTTTTTAAAAAATGAATTTTTTAGAGATGTGATTTTTCCATTTCGGGTTTTAATTGATTTTATTTTTTCAATTTCCGTTAATAAATCATATTTTTTCATGTCCGAGTATTTCCTATGTTTAATTTAGTTAATTAACCTAGTCGCCAAAAAAATATACTTGAAAGTTTTTATCTTAAAATTAACTTACTTGCATCTGTGAAACATAAATAGCAGGTCCGCCCATAGCAACAGAAAGTGGTGCCTGCTCACCCTTTCCGCACCCTCCAAAAGCAGAGCTATGAAGAACAATATTATTTGAAATTCCTTCAATATTTTCTAGAGTCTTAAAAAGCGACCCCGATATAACTGATATTCTAACAGGCTGGCCTAACTTTCCGTTTTCAATCCGGTAGGCCCTATGGGGGGCAATGGTAAATGTACTTCCGCCGCTTCCTTGCCTGTAGTTATAAATATAAACTCCGGTATCACATTTTCTAAGTAGTTCATCAAACGTAAGGTGACCAGGCTCTATATAGGTCGAAGTCATTCGAACGATAGGCTCATATTCAAAATTAATCGAACGCATATTACCCGTAGGCAACTCATTAAAAACCTGGGCTGTTTGCTGCGAATGAAGCCGGCCAACAAGGTAACCATTTTTTATAAGATAACTTTTTTGAGCCAACGTCCCTTCGTCATCTATGGGGCAGTAACCCGAAGTATATTCATGAGCCCCGCAATCAACGATTGAAAGTGTTTCGGCACCCACTTTTTTACCAATTTCCCACTCCTTAATTGAATCGGGATCTACAAGCAAAAGGTCAGCCTCTGATTTATGACCAAAAGACTCGTGGGTAAATACGCCCGTCACCTGTGAAGACATCACAACACCCATTTTTCCGGGGATAATTGTTGGCGCATGAATAAATTTTTGAGCTTCCTTAAAACTTTCAATAAATTCAGCCTGTCGATTAGCTAGGTCTACAAACTCACTTGCGTAAATGTAGTGACCGTCTTCAAAACGGTCCTCCTGACGGCCACTGGCAAACTCGCTGGGGCTAACTTGATTGCCCGAAGCGCTGCCGCCAACTCCGCTGGTAACTCCGCTGGTAACCCCGCTGCTAACTCCGCTACTATCGCCGCTTTCTACTAAGCATTCTTCTGCGAGAACAACTCTCAGAACAATTCCACCATGGCTAACATCATATTCAAAAAAACTTTCGCTAGAGGACATATATGCTTTTTTCTTTAGGGTGTCTGAATATTCAATTCTATGAGTTTTAAGATTAGCTACTGTCGAAAAGACCGACAAGTAACTCTTTGTGAGTTGCATCTTTTGAGTCAAACTAATTCCGTAAAAACCTTTGCCTTGAGGTATTAGTCTTTCAAAAGGAGGTGAGTCTTTAGGCGACTTAAAAACCTCATCTCCTGGTGGCAATTTATAACTTGTAGCAATTAAATCAGCCAACTCAGTGTCAAGCTGATCAACCTTTGTGGTAGAAAGAAAATACCAACGACCTCGGTTAAAAACTCGAATGAAAGCGCCCAATGAGGGAAGCTCGTAACACGATGTTGCTTCGGAATTAACAAACTCAACCCGAGTTAATAAAGTGAATTCGATTCGAATATCAAAAAAATCGATACCTAAATGATTTATTTGAGGCTGACTTGGATCTGTATCACTTAGGGATTTATTACTAGGATCTAGGTTGTTTGGTTTAAGTTGGTTTAAGTTGAATTTCATTTTATCAATTTTTTTAAAATAATGACTTAATTTCACCTGTGACATCCTCTGCTCTTTTAAAATATAGAGTCTCACAAAAGCGTGTATCGTACTAAAAGAAACTTTGGAAACCCATAATGGTGCGCATCGCTATTTTTTAGAGTGAGCGAGAGGGGGGATGCCAAGGGCTCTCCATTTTTTAGAAGTGGGTGTTTTGTACCAAGTTACTTGGAAGGCTCCAAAAACCCCAAAAAGGTCACATGGATGCTTTTATGATGATAAGTTTGAAACAATACGATCGCCTTTGTCTGTTTTTAAATTTACGGCCACAGTCTTTAAAAATTGAACAAAATAATAAAGAGCCTCTTGGTTAAGCGTGTCTTGGGCAAACTGCGCCCCCGCTCTAAAAACACCCATGGCTTTATCTGTTACCCCATACATCACATTTAGTTTTAACGGAAAGTAAGTCTGCCCATTTAAATAAAATCTCATATCAATTGCCTCATCCTTATCAAAAACCCCTTGATATAAATCCATTTCAAAAGCCAGGCCCCCTTCGTCGATATTTATAATCTGAACCTGAACGAGTCCTGAGTTGGGTATCACAACATATGAAGCAATAAGATGCTCAAACATAACCCTTTGAGCCTTACGGCGGTCTTGCGCACCCTGCTCTCTGAGCTTATTGGTAACATCAATCACATTTTCTTCTAAACTAACATCTGAATTAGATTTATCTTGAGCTCGCACTTGATTTGAAATTTTATTTTGAGAGTAGCCATCGCCCATAAAATTTGAGTTTAATTTAACTGTTTTAGGAAACGGTATTACATTTGATTTTTTGTTCGAATTTTCTGACGACATTTTGCGCTCCTCCGGTAAGGCTAAAAAAGTATGATTTAAAATAAAATCGCTACTCGATTTTAAATCTATCAAACCAATCCTAATTTCAATATCGGGGGCCTTTTAAAAAACTTAACACGACTTACTGACTGTTTGCAGATGAAGATCAATTGGCCCCAGCGTTTTGTCTCAACTTGAAACAAATTTATTTACTTATACAACAATCAATCGTTTTACCTCGTAATTGATTGTTACCAAGGGGCTTTGGGCAAATCATCAATCTTATCTGACCCTTGGGTACAAGAAATTAGAAAAAAAATCAAACTCATCGTCCCCGGGGTTAATCCAGACGCGTCTGACTTTAAAAAAGTTGTAATTTCTTTTGTTCCGACAAATGCACTCATAATATAAAATTAGCATTCTCCCTCTACCTGTACTAGCTCTGATAATCCTTTTTATGATTTACTATTTAGAGTCTAGACCTACGACGGGTAACCCCTTTTTGATTGGCTTTTTTTTAATACCTCCATAGACTTATAGCCAGACATCCACAGACAAAAGGATGGTAACCTAATAAATAAGGTGGCACTATGAGTGACTCTTCAACATTAGACATTGCAGATCAACTAGCCTTTAAAAAAAGCCCTCCTTTAGTAACGCCCTCATCCGTTACGTCCTTTATATCTAATTCTTCGGCCCCAGCATCAGCTTCCGTCAGCTCAGCCTCTACCCTTGCATCTCCCCCAGCATCTGCCTTACCCTCTGCTCCCCCCAGGCCCGAGTTTGATTTACAAAAATATCAGGACCAGCTAACTCTAGCCAAAAACATTATGATGGAAACCTTTCAAACCCCAACCGCCCTGTCTTCTAATGCTAACCCAATTCATTTAGAACTTGATAAAATGTCCGAGTATTTAGCTAACGAAAGGGCCCATAATAGCAAGCTTAGCGCTGAGCTTTCTAAATCTATGGAATTAAATTTAAAACTTCAGTTTGAAATTGAAGATCTCAGGTCAAAAACTAACCAACTTTTAAGAGAAGAAAAAACATATTCAGAAAGCATTAAAGATAAACAAAAAAAAACAGAGCAAGATTTAGAGCTTTTGCAAGCCTTAAATGCTGATTTAAAATCGGAGCTTTACCGCACAAAACAAGCCTTTCAAGGCGAGTCTGAGGATTTTAAAAAAACTATTGATGACCTCCAAATGCAAGTAACCCAGCACCAAAAAACAAACGAGTTTTTAGAATCAGCCATTGCAGAGCTTGAATCTGAAAAAGATCAATTAAACCAATCTTTAACCGAGTTAAAAAAACATACCGACGAGCAAAGCCAAGTTCTAGGTACCATGTCAGAAATGGCCCAAGAAAAAGTTAAAGAAATTCAATTAGCCCTTCATCAAAAAAGTGCCGAAGCTAGGGACTATCAAAGCCATTTGCAACAAGCCCTGACTCAATTAGAAATCTTTAAACAAGAAAACAAAACCTTGCGCGATTATTTTACAAAACTAAGCACTGTTACCCAAAATTTACTTTAAAGGCTTTTGAATAATATGAATCGCATGACCCAATGTGGCCTCAGCAGCTTCCATCAAAGTTTCACCCAGGGTTGGGTGGGGGTGGATGGTCAAAGCTAAATCTTCGATTCGAGCACCCATTTCGATAGCTAGGGCAGCTTCGCTAATTAAATTTGAAGCTTCAGGGCCAACAATATGAACCCCCAGTAACACATGGGTTTTTTTATCGGCTATCATTTTAACAAAGCCCTCAGTTTCGATCATCGAAACGGCCCGGCCATTAGCTGCAAACGGAAATTTGCCAACCATCACGTCATAGCCCTTTTCTTTAGCTTCGGCTTCGAGCAAACCCGCACCCGCAATTTCAGGCGAAGTAAAGACCACACTAGGAACGGTTTTTACATCGTAAGCCCTATTGTGACCCGCTATGATTTCGGCAACCATGACCCCCTCGTAAGAGGCTTTATGCGCTAGCATGGGCTGACCGCAAATATCACCAATTGCAAAAATATGAGAAGCCGTTGTTCGCCGTTGAGCATCGACCTGAATAAAGCCTTTATCGGTAACACGAACGCCCGCAGCTGCAAAGTTCATTTGATCTCCATTGGGCCTACGACCCACGGTAACTAAAACTTTATCTACTTCGATTTGCTCAGACTTTCCGGCAGCTTCGTATTGAACTAAAATACTTTTACCCATTTTTTTGAAACTTTTAGCTTTAGCTTCAGACAGTAAGGTAACTCCTGATTTAGTTAAATTTTTAGTCACAACCTGTGAGCATTCAGGCTCAACCACGCCTGCTAAAAATTGTTTTCCGGCCTCTAATACAGTAACCTGACTGCCCAGCTTGCTTATAAAGCCAGCGATCTCTAAACCGATATAACCGCCACCAACAACTAAAAACTTTTTAGGTAACCCTTCAAGCTCTAGGGCTCCGGTTGAAGATAAAATATCTATTTCATCAAAGGCAAATCCAGGGATTTCAATTGGCCGAGAGCCTGTTGCAATTATAAAATTTTTAGCACTCACTAATTCTGAAGCTCCATTTTTATTTTTTACTTCAATTTGAGTGGCTGATTTCCAGCTAGCCTCACCCATAATAATGGTAACTTGGTTACCCTTTAAAAGCTGGCTAACTCCCATAGACATTTTTGTGCAAACGCTTTGTTTCCATTTTTTTAATTGAGGCATATTAAGTTTAACTTCTGGAATTTCAAAACCCATTTCTTTAGACTCATGCTGGGCCCTATGAAAAAAATGAGCCGCTGTAATCATTGCCTTTGAAGGTATGCAGCCCACATTTAAACACACACCACCCAAATACTCGCGCTCGATAACGGCTGTTTTAAGACCTAACTGAGCCGACCTAATTGCCGCCACATAACCACCCGGACCTGCCCCAATAACTACAACATCAAATTGATTGGCCATACTAAAATCCTTTCTTGCTACTATTACTATTACTGTCACTATCGCTGTTACCGTTACCGCTGCTATCACTGGTGCTATTGCTGCTGCTATCACTGCTGCTGTTGCTGCTACAATTATTGATACTCATACGATAACTACTATTACTATTTTAAGGTT
>DYOP01000014.1:34181-38487 GCA_020720425.1 Bdellovibrio sp.
TTGCTGCTACAATTATTGATACTCATACGATAACTACTATTACTATTTTAAGGTTTGCCTTTTTATGCGCACAGACCGTATCGATTTATTTCAACTCTAAAACTAACCGCTGGGGGCTTGAAACCCTCTGAATAAAGGCTTTTAAAAATCTTGCCGCTACAGCCCCATCAATTAACCTATGGTCAGCCGTAATTGTAAAATTCATTGCCTTTTCAACTCCAAATTGACCATCTGGTTTAACCACAACTTTATCCGTTACTTTATACATACCTAAAATAGCCACTTCGGGATGATTAATAATAGGGGTCGCATAAGATCCACCGACCGAGCCGATATTTGTTATGGTAACTGTTGCCCCTTTCATCTCATCAGGCTTTAACTTTCCATCTCTGGCTCTTTTGGCCAAATCTAAAATTTCAGCAGAAAGTTGCAAAATATTTTTTTGATCAGCCGCCTTGATCACGGGCACAACTAATCCGTTGGGCGTATCTGCGGCAAAGCCAATATTGTAGTAAGACTTATAAACAATTTCAGATTTAGCATCATCAATGCTCGCATTAAACGACGGAAACTCTTTAATGGTTGCAATGAGGGCCTTCATCACATACGGAAGATAGGTTAACTTAATCCCCTGCTCTTGCGCGTAAACCTTAGCCTGCTCTTTAGCTGCCACTAAATCAGTCACAATCGCCTCATCCATCAGCGTAAAGTGAGGTACAATTTTTTTAGCCATTTGCATATTTTCAGCAATTTTTTTGCGAATCCCCTTAAGGGCTACTCTTTGCTCACCACCTGAGGGGGCTGCGGTAACGGCTATTGCCGAAAAGCCAGCTACAGCCGACAAAGCGGGCGAAAGATTAAAGTCCTCAGAAAGACCTTCTTGCTCCAAACCGGATAAAACATCTTCACGAGTCACTCGCCCCGCCAAGCCTGTGCCAGTCATCTGATTAATATCAACACCCATTTCCCGGGCGAGCTTACGGGTTGAAGGAGTCGCTAAAACTTTAATATCGGCAGGCGGTAACATATCGCTACTTGCCGCCACTGATAGACCTAAAGAGGCGGCGGCTGGCGCTATCGCTGCTGCAACCACCGTTTCTGCTTTTGCAGACGACGCCGTTATTGTTGATGCCATTGATGCCGCAGGTTTTGTGGCCTCAGTGGCCCCTAGGCCCTCAAGTGTTACCAATAAAGATTCCACTTTGATCGTGTCACCCTCTTGACCGTGAATTTGTTTAACCACACCCGAATAAGGGCTTGGCACTTCGACCGTAGCTTTATCCGTCATCACCTCAACAATAGTTTGGTCGGCCTTAACGGTTTCTCCCGGCTTAACTAACCATTTTACAATTTCACCCTCGGTAACGCCTTCTCCTAGCTCAGGTAATTTGACTTGCAACATGTGTATTCTCCCTTTTTCTTTTATCAATAACACCCTTCATAAAAAATTCGGCAGCCCGATAAGAGCTTCTTACTAAAGGGCCCGAGGCTGCATATAAAAAGCCCATTTCCTCAGATACCTGTTGCCACATTTTAAATTTTTCAGGTGTGATATATTCTTCTACTGCTAAATGCTTTACTGTTGGCTGTAAGTATTGACCAAAAGTGACCACATCGCAACCAATGTTTCGCAGATCTTTTAGAGTTTGTAAAACCTCTTCTTCTTTTTCTCCTAACCCCAACATGATTGAGGTTTTAGTATAAATACTTGGGTTGATTTTTTTGACTTTTGTCAAAACCCCAAGGGATTGATGGTAACCCGCCCTTGGGTCTCGCACTTTTTTTTGTAACCTTTCGACCGTTTCAACATTATGAGCAAAAACATCGGGCATCGCCTGGGCAACAGTTAAAATGCAATCTTCATCTCCCCTAAAATCAGGAGTTAATATTTCAACAATCATATCAGGTCGCTCTTGTTTGATTTTTCTAATTGTGCGCGCAAAATGCCCCGCCCCCTGGTCGGGCAAATCATCTCTATCAACACTGGTTAAAACGATGTAATGAACTTCGGGGGTTTGAGCAATTGAATAGGCCACTTTCTGTGGTTCAAGTGGGTCTACAACCCCCTGAGGGTTACCCGTTTTGACATGGCAAAAATGACACCCCCGCGTGCAGGTATCCCCTAGTAACATAATCGTAGCCGTACCTCCCGACCAACACTCACCTAGGTTGGGGCACTTGGCCTCTTGGCAAACGGTTGCAAGCTTGAGCTGCCCCATGGTCTCTTTAATTTTAGCATAACCCTCTCCGCTAGGAGCCTTAACCTTTAACCACGAGGGCTTTAAATTTGTTTTACTCTGATCGTTCGACATAAAAGTCACTCCCTTTTATAAAATCCCGAAGGCAATACTTTATGAAGTTATAAACCTCAAAGATCATACCTTAAAGATCATACACCCACAGATTTATAAATTTAAAAAACTTCTATCCGAACTTAGTCTATTAAACAAGTTTTAGCTATTTCGTTAATTTAATGAATTTGTTAAATTAACGAAATTGTTAATTTAACGAACAGCTTTTGTTTGTGAGTTAATTTTACTGGCAGACTGATCAGCCCCTGAAAACCAAACAATCAGTTGATTTTTTGCTATTTGAGTCATTTGGGTGGCCCCCAGCGCCGCTTCTTTTGCATAGCCAGCCACACCCGTGTGCCTTGCCCAATGCTCAAGATGAGACTCAATGGTTAGTTGCCCCACCTTAATTTGAAGAGCCGCTAAAATAAATACAGCCATAATTAATTTTAAAATTGTTCCCATTTTAAATCTCCATTTTAATTGTTTCTATAATTCCGTTTTGCTTTTTGCCTTTTGCTTTTTGCCATCCATTTATTGCCATTTCTTAGCTTTTCATTGAGTTTACATTTTCAGCCTTCTGAATTTATAAATCAAACTTTTAGCTTATCTATTAATATTGGATCTCATTTTTGAATCCGTCAAAATGAGTTTGCCGAATCAGTACCCCCCTCAGGTGCGGATGTTTTGGAGATTTTTGGTTTTTTACTTTTAGTATTAACTTCTTGCAAATTTAATTAATTCAAAATAGCTACCTTGGTCAGCTTTTTTAAGAGCCAAAATATACTCTGATCTTTTTATTCCCTCTACCTCAAAAGACGAATGAGAACTTAACGACCCCCAAGAAAATCTTTGGGCACCATTTTTTTCTAATAATATATCTGCCATAAGTCTGGCATGTCTTCCATTACCGTTTGCAAAAATATGCACTTGCACAAGTCGATGATGAAATCTGGCTGCAATTTCATCAATTGGAAAAGTATTATTATCAATCCAATACTGGGTATTTTTAAGAAGATTTCCTACATCATTCATTATATGCCCTATGGGAACACCCATGTTTTTATTTGACCTTCTCATCTTTCCCGCCCACTTCCATACTTGGCCAAACATGTTTTCGTGTAGTCTCATTAAAAATGTTACTGACAGGAGAGAATCAAAATTCTGTCTTCCAACCCATACAAACGCATCAGCAATATTAGCCTGCTCAAGCTGATTGAGCTCTTTCATTGTGCTTATATAATTTGGTATCAAATCTTTCATTTCGTCAGGATCTATTGGGGTTGCTCCGCTGGGATACTCGGCTATAAATTTTGGCACGACCTAACCCTCTGCTTATTCTGAAGATCCCAGATCCTTGAGTCACCATTTGCAATAAGTTCATTCGCTATCCTTGAAATTTCAATTTTAATTTGCTTTTCACCGATCCCCTGAGCCTCGAGTCTCATTGTGTGAGAAACCTGGTCCACGATCTTTTTAGCGGCATCCGCTGCTCTTCTTTGGATAATATCATCAAGTGTTTCTTTGGAGTTTATAGGAACTATAGCATAAACAACCTTGCAGTCCATGGCATTTGCAATTTGTTCTAAAGACTCAATGGTAACCCTTTTTTGGGGTTCTCGTTTTTCGATTTGATCTATCGAGCCATGGCTCACCCCCACCCGCTCAGCTAATTGCCTTATCGTAATACCTAATGAACCACGTATGGCTTTTAGCCATCCCGATGCCATCATGGGATGATTCAGTTTAGAAAATTGATCTAGCTTTTGCTGAATCAGCTTTTTTTTAATTAAACGTCTTTTTTGAGTTGTTTTCATGCCCTCATACCTTCTTTTTTGTATATTTAATAATATACAAATACTTATAAAATGTATAGTTTAAAATATACAAACCATACCAAAATGTATATTTTAATATATACATATATCAAGAACATATCCGTCTTTGCAGATGCCCATAAATAATTTAACTATTTGATATTATTAAATTTAACAGGCCTCAACCCTAGCTGGACG
>DYOP01000014.1:38587-42173 GCA_020720425.1 Bdellovibrio sp.
GTAGGACTATTCAAACGCAAGACTGTTTAAACGTAGAATCATTCAAGTAACTGACTGTCTAGGTTAAGAACATCAAACAGTTCATGTTTTTTAAATGGCTTTTTTAAATACCCATCAAATTCAAATGAGTCATTGATTATAGCTTTGACTTCGCTCCACTCAAGCGAGGTAAAGGCGATAAGCCGTGTTGCGGGTAGCACTTGTTTTATCTGCTTTGCCACCTGCCAGCCTGACATTCCTGGTAACACCATGTCAATAAGGCACACATCGGGGGCCTGATTAAGTGCCATCTCAAGTGCTTCAGGCCCCGTACTGGCCTCATAGAGAGTAACATAACCAGCTTCAGCGCTGGCCTGAGCAAGCGCTTCTTTAACAACTTGCCTAATAAAGCCCGCATCATCAGCAACAAGAATTCTCATTTTTTTAAACTAACACCCTATCGCCTAAAATTTTACAAAAATACGAATCCCTTACCTTTGTAGAGTATCTTAAGCCCTTAAATAATATCCCTCGACCCAAGCCCCTAGGCTCTTTTAAAATAGCTTCATGACTACAATCATAAAAACAAAAACCGATGTGACGATTTTATTTTTCCAATTATGCCAATTATGCCTATTTTGCTTATTTAATTTGCTTTCCCTGTTACCCACCAAAGCGGTAGCCCAAACTCAAAGTTTAGTAAGCCCTTATACCGATATCGTTACTTTTAAAAATGTTACTTTTTGGGGATTTCAAGATAATTTAGATCAAGTATTTTCTAAACCACTTAATCAAAAATTCACAGAACTACTCAGTCAGCATACTCAAATTGATTTTAAATCTGCCCCTGCCCCTTTAGATTTTTACAATACCGATCCCCAGTCATTAACACAAAAATTTGATCCACAATATAAGGATGGAGCCCTTTGGGGGGAGATCATTAAAACAGGCAAAGAGTTTCGAATTAAGCTTGTATTTATTGATCGAAATGGGCTTACCTTTTTGCAATCCGAAAACGGCCCCCTTAGGGAGCTAAAAATTGATAGCCTCTTTGATCAAGCTCAAGAACTTTTAAAAAACCTATTTGCTAGCTTTCCCTATCAGGCCTGGGTTTTAGGAAAAAAACAAAACACGGTAACTATTAATTTTGGCACCCATCAGGGGGCCCAAGTTGGGCAAACCTTAACCGCTGTTTTAGTTACAACACTTAAAAGGCATCCCGTTCAAAACTTTGTAACACATATTGATAAAATGCCACTTGGGCAAATCCAAATTCAAAAGGTTCAGCCTAATATGAGTTTTGCTACCATTATCAAAGAACGTTACCACGGAGCCATTGAAAAAGGGACGTTTTTAGAGCGCGATACCGAAGTTATATACCCCCCACTTGTTACCCACCCAAGCGCCGAACAACTTGAAAATCAAAAAAATCTAGCCCCCCTAATCGTCGGAAAACAAGAGACCCCATGGGACCAAGTATTCCCTGAGTTTGGACGCGTTCATTTATCTTTAGGCTTAAGTCAAATTCAGTTCTCGCAAAATTTGTCATCCTCGGGTGGGGTTACCGCCAGTTCAAGCCTTGCCCCAAAAATGTTACTTGGAGGAGAGCTATGGATATCTCCTCAGTGGACGGCTCTTATGCGGTTTTCCTCGCACCTTGCTACCCTTGGCCAGTCTCTTCAGGGATCAACCCCTTCTGAGTTAAGCTTTCAATCAAGCCAATATGACATAGGGGCCCGTTACCACATAGCCCTTGATGATAATAAAAATCCAAGTTTTTTTGGTATTGGCTTTTTACTTTATGGCCAAGAAAATAAAATTTCAGAATCATCGCCCCTAGCTTTAACTTCGCCTCGCTATGGGGGACTCGACCTGTTACTTGACCTAAGGCTAGCACTCCCTGACTCTCACCTTACTTTACAGCCTCAAATTAGATACCCCTTAAGCTCTTCGTTTGCCGAAACCCCTGTGACCTCAGGCGGATTAACAAGCTTATCAAAATCTGAATTTTCGCTTTGGGGAGAATACTTTTATCACCCCTTAAGAAGTGCCCTTTTTGGCCTTAGTTTTGAGCAATATCAAGCTAGGCTAAGCGGCGCAGGCACAAGGTCTCAATCAGCGTCTGATTTTAATCAAAGCCAGACCACTTTAAGCGCTGGAATTTGCTACTATTTTTAACCGTATTCTTTTTCCGATTTAGATTTAGACTTAGACTCCCTTAGCGTGACTGTCGGCCACACTAAAGTTTGTATTTTATAAAAAAAAATAAGTTAGCCATTTAGTTAAATTAATTTTTGTCGAAAAGACTTATTACACATAACCCAAATCGACTCATGAGGGGTCAGTATAGGGTTACCGCACCAAGGAGGGTGAAGGTGTTTAGGTCTTATCTTTTTTTATTTAATTTAGTTTTAGCTCAGTTTTTATTTTCTTGCCAAGGCTCAAAATCAACTGAAACCGTGTTCCCCGAGTCGCAAACACCTTTAAGCCAAGAGTGCGAAAATACCAAAATCGACAACGAATATATTATCCAATGGGAAGATGGCCGTTTTCAGGTTTTAAATTCAGTGCTTTCACAAAGTGAATTTATTGATAAATATATTTCATCAAATTTAAATGACATTCGGCACGTCGAATATAACAAGCAACTGTTTGCCACAATTAACACAGCTCAAACACATTCAGTTGTGGATGACGTACCCCCCTCAATGTGGGGGCAAGACATAATTCACTCTTCTGATTTATGGAGTAAAAATCTGACTGGCGAAGGGGTTACCGTTGCCGTTATTGATACGCAGGTCGATATTTCGCATCCTTCTTTACAAAATCAAGTTGCCATTAATACCCAAGAGCTTGAAGGGAAATTAGGGATTGACGACGACGGTAACGGTTTAATTGATGATGTTTCTGGTTGGAATTTTTTTGATCAGACGCCCGTTACCGCAGATCCTAATTTAGCTCACCACCATGGCACTCATGTCGCGGGCATTATTGCAGCCCAAGCCCTAGAGCAGGCTCCCATGCAAGGAGTTGCCCCTAAATCTAAAATTTTACCCATTACTTTTCTAAGCTCCGATGGTTCAGGAAGTGTTGGCGGCGCGCTTTTAGGCATTCAGTATGCAGTCCAACGCAAAGTGCAAGTGATTAACGCGAGCTGGGGTGGTCCCAATTGCTCAACTTTACTTGAAAAAACCCTGAGCGATTTGCAATCAAAAGATATCTTATTTGTAGCCGCCTCGGGTAACGAAGGGGCAAACCTAGATTGGGTTCCGTCTTATCCGGCCTCTTATCAATTTGATTTTATGATGACCGTGGCAGCCTCTCGTGTTACCGATTTACTCGCTTCATTTTCGAACACCAGTTACCACTACGTTCATATTGGAGCCCCTGGAGATGATATTTACAGCACCGTCCCTTACGGAAAATTTGCTCACCTCAGCGGAACAAGCATGGCCGCCCCTTTTGTTAGCGGGGCCGTAGCCGTTTTAAAATCAGCTTTTCCAAAAGCCACCCCTTTACAAATTAAAAACGCTCTTTTAACAGGGGTTGATAGAAAATCATACCGCGTACTTTCTCAGGGAAGACTGAACTTGTCTAAAAGTTACCA
>DYOP01000160.1 GCA_020720425.1 Bdellovibrio sp.
TTGCTATGCTCGCTCAGCAGGTATCGCATGATATTAGATCTCCACTCTCAGCATTGAATATGATTTTGCAAAACCTAAATCAGGTACCTGAGGAAAAGAGGCTAATCATTCGAAATGCGGTTGAGCGGATTAATGATATTGCCAATACTCTATTGTCAAAAGCAAAAAATCTAAACGCATCAAATAGTATTGAAGGTCGCTTTTCCAATGTTAATTTTCTAAGCGAGAGCTCTGATTTAATTGTTGAACTTATTCCTGCCCTTGTTGATATATTAATTTCTGAAAAACGCATCCAGTTTAGAGAATCATTTAATGTGCAAATATCCTCTGACTTGCAAGGCTCTTATGGGGCGTTTGCAAGTATCAATCCATTAGAATTTAAAAGAATGCTTTCGAACTTAATTAATAATTCATTTGAATCATTTGAACTGAGGGGCGGAAAAATTCATGTTTCAATTTTGGCCAAGAGCAGGGATGTCGAAATTATTATAAAAGATACTGGAAAGGGGATCCCGGATCATATTTTAAAAAAAATTGGGGAACCTGGTGTTACCTTCGGAAAATCAGCTGAATCTAAAAGCGGGACAGGACTTGGTCTATACCATGCCAAAAAAACTGTCGAAAAATTTGGAGGTGAGCTTTTAATTAGCTCTGAATTGGGCCAAGGAACCACGGTTAAAATAAGTCTCCCTAAATCAAACCCGCCCAAATGGTTTGTATCTGAACTGAGGTTAGTTGCCAATCAAACAATTGTCGTATTAGATGATGATATTAGTATTCATAGCATTTGGAAGGGGCGTCTTGAAAGCTTAAATGCCAAAACTCATAACATCAATCTGGTTGGATTCACATCAGCAATCGAATTTAAAAATTGGGTTTTAGCATTGCCAATTCAAACAAAAGTATTATTTTTAATTGATTATGAACTTATAAATCAGTCTCAAACAGGCCTTGATCTAATTGAAGAATTAAAAATTTCTGCCTATTTAGTTACCAGCCGTTTTGAAGAAAAATCAATTCTCGAGCGCTGCGAAAGGCTTAATTTGTGTCTTATTCCAAAAAGTATGGCTAGCCTGCTGCCTATAAAAATATCAGAAGCCCCTATTTTATTTGATTGGATTTTAATTGATGACGATCCCCTTGTTCACATGACATGGGATCTGGCCGCTAAGAATTATGAAAAAAGATTTAGGGGATATTTCAATTTTCAAGATTTCGAACAAAATAAAAATAGTTTTGATTTTAATAGTACTATTTATATTGATGCAAACTTGTCAGACAATGTGCGCGGCGAAGATGTTGCCGAGTCAATTTTTGCACTTGGATTTATCAATATTTTTATTGCAACCGGTTACCCTGAAGATCAAATTAAACAATCAAATTTTATCAAAGCTGTTGTAGGCAAAAATCCACCGATTTAAGCCTCATCCGTGTTGGTTTTAAATTTCAACCTAATTTTTCCCTGGCGACTAGAGAAGTATGAATAACCCTGTCTTTGGCAAATGCCTATGCTACTATACGGCTTGGCTTGGCTTGGTTTGGTTAAATTAAAATAAGTTAAGTTAAGTTATTTTGAAGTCTTTTGGGATGCCTTAAGTGGGGTTACCCCACTCGGAATACCAGCAAGGACATCGTACTCTCTTGTAAGCGACTCATCGGCAGCAGGGGTAAAAATATTTGCAAATCCCAA
>DYOP01000081.1 GCA_020720425.1 Bdellovibrio sp.
TAAATGGCCATTCGCATAGCACCGAATCAATTAAAAATGATTCCAACTTAAGAATAACTCCCGGGTCATTAATTTTTGAGCAAGTACTGGCGCTTCCTTCTGATAAAAATAAAATTTCGTTTGATGTTGATTCTTATGTATCCCAAAAAACAACACGGGCGCCATTTTGGCTTATTTCTAAGGAGATGATGGACTTAGAAATTCATATAGGAGATGAAAGTAACTTTTTAAATAATATTGCTAAAACAGAATATCAAATTCGGGCTGAAATTAAGACCTATCAACGGCAGTACAATAAAATATACTTATTATATAATATAAAATCTAAACGTCACTCTTTAGCGATTACTCGGGTGGGGGGAAGTGATAGAGTACAGCATTTTTTAAAGCAAATGAGTTTGTATGCAAATAAATCTGTACCTGTTTTAGTTTATGGCAACCAAGACGAAATTAAATCAGAACAATTTTCTGAGTTAATAGAGCAAAATAAGCGTCTGCCCTCAGTTGATATTACAGTCATTGGGCAAAAAGCATATTTCGAAAATATTTTAAAGTTAAAATATAAAAATCCTGAGCTGAGTTGGGAAGAAGTCATGACTAAAGTAAAAACACAAACTGAGCCATCGTTATCTCAGTTTGCGTCTCTAAAAGAGGACTCTCTAAAGCCTGTATTTAATCGTAAAACACTGACCCACGAAATTTCTGATTACTTTTTAACGGATTCTAATGGTGAGCAAAAAAGATGGAGATTTATATCAAATGTTTGGGGTGATGAAATGTTACCAATTGCCCAAAGTTTGCCTTTATCAGGTTCAAAAAGAGTTTATTATTTTGGTACAGCAGGAGCTTTGCCTCAATCAGGTTTAAAAATAGGAGATGTGATTAGACCAAATCAAGTTTTGTTAAACTCAAACAACAGTCAAAATGAATCGATTAAAAATGTACAATTGCCAAAGTTAAATTTGGATTCATTTTTATGGACAAAAGAGATCAATGTTTTAGCCCAGGTGAGTACGCCTTTTGATGAGACTTTTGATTGGATTCAAAGGCAAAAGGGAACAACGCAAGCTGTAGAGCTAGAAGTCGGATATCTAGCAGAAATTGCAAAATCACAAGTTCAACTGGCTGCATTTTTATTAGTCTCTGATATTGTTGGCAAACCAGGGGAATCATTAGATCAGACGGTAACGTGGTCTAGTTACCGAAAAAACAACTTAAATAAATTAATGAAATCGTTATTTTCTCAAGAACAAATAGTTCAGGTCGTTAATGGTAAAGCTATTTCTAAACACAAAGATGAATTAAAAAAACAAGATCAAGAAAGTTTAAATAAATTCGGATTTGAACCAGAAAACAAATTTGGATATGAATCTGAACACCCATCCCAATTTCAATTTCAATCTCAATCTCATCCTCAATCTCATCCTCAATCTCATCCACAGTCTCATCCTCGGCCTCAGTCTCTTTCGCAGTCTCAATATCAACCTCAATCGGAATTAGAATTCGATTCTGAAAATGGCATAAAAAACAATAGATCAAATATAAATAATATAAGCCTGCCTTTTAAGGGGATAAGAGGATATCACGAGCAATGGAAAACAAATTATTTAAGGTTAAGCACATTGTTCCCAAACCGGGATGCAACAAATTTAGCATATTTAACTACACTCCTAGATCAAAAAATAATAAATAGTAGCGATAAAGATCTATCTAAATTAGTAAAAAAATCAAAATCATTTAAAGATAAAGAATTAATTAATTTTCTAGTTCAAATTGATAAACTTATTGAAAGTTTTGATAAAAACTTAGTTAATACAAACTATCTTAAAATGCCTGGGCTGCAAAGTGGTAAGCTAAGTCCAAAAAATCCCCTGCTGATTGAAGTTCTTCAAGATGCGGGCTATGATGTTAATCGTCTTATCGATCGACTTTTTAAGCTTTCAAATGATTTACAAATTTCGGTTGAAATACAAAAAATTAGTTATACTGATTTTAGGCAGAGCTTGCCACAATGGCTAGGTAGAAATAACCCCTCAAATATTTATTATGAAGCTTTTTTAAGAAACTATGGAGTATTTAAGTCTATACATCAATATGGTGGAGTTAAATTTGAGTTTAACCAGCACTGGAAAGGGGGATCGAGATGCGAAATTATTTGGATAAACTAATTAACTTTTTTTTAAAAGTAACTCAAGATGCTGCCAATCAAATAAGTGGTGTTTTTGCACGGATTGATAAAAAGCCCTTTAGTTTATCATCAGATAACACAATACACTTATTGGCTAGCCGTTTTTTTATTTCTTATTTAGGATTGATGCCTTCAGTTTTTGCTGCTCAGGGGGGAGATGTTACTGAAAGTTTTTTTAATAAGGACTTTGTTAGGTTAGAAAACTATATTAACTCAAAATTAATAGTAGAGCATCGTTATGATCAGTGGGGCTGGATTATTAGTCCAAAAATTAGAGTCAACGTTATTGAAGGTCTTGATAAGTCACTTACTGAGAGTCCTTATACTGAGAGCTTACAGGCCCAGAACTCTCAGGCTAAAAAGCTAATTGCAGAAAACGATATTCAGATAAAACCATACACTTATCTGAATATAAACCAATTGCAATTGTCAAAATCAGAACAGGATCATCAACTTGAGTTAGTTTTTAACATTTCTAAACAGCAGTCTCAAAGTCCAAATACAATTATTGAAATGATCGTATGGTCACAGTTTCTTTTTTCAGGAAGAAACTTGAGTCTTGAAAAAATTGAAAGACTTAAAAATGCACAGATGGGCTCAAGCATTGCAGCTTACAGATTGTTTTTTGATATGAATCATCAATATAAGACTTCATTTTTAAATACTGAGGTCTCTCTTGTAAATCAAATCAGATTATTTTTTAATAATGTTTTATTTCATACTTTAACAGATCAGCAGATTGTAGATATTGGTAACATGTTTGTTAAGGCTATTAATAATGATTTATCTAGGCTGAAAATCGCTTCTGATTTACAACTTAAGCAACGTCAAAGTCGATGGGAAGTGTTAAAAAAACAAAACCGCCTAGATCTAATCGAAGATGATGCAAATTTAAAATTAGATCAACTTGTTAAGACCAATAATCGCAAAGGAGTATATGATTTATTAAAGCTGTATTTGCCTTGGGATCTTATGGAGCCCATTGAAAAAAAAATGTGGTCAAGGTGGTTAGAGTTAATATTATCTAAACCTGATAAAAATACGGGTGTCATACTTTACCGAGGACTGGCAGATAAAGAGGCTAAAAGAGTTTTTTTAGACTCTGAAGGGCGCCCAGGTATGTTTTCGCCAATTTTAATTAACAATCAAGGTAGTTATACGCGCCGCCTTAGGTCTCTTTCCACAAAACGTAATGAAACCGGCGATTGGGTAACGCTAAAAAAACAGACCATGGATCTTTATAGGTCGGTTAATCCCTCAGTGTCAGTCGTCAGACAGTGGATACGGCATGCAGATGATCCTATGGGGTCGCAATATATTAGTTTTTCTACCGATGCTGTTTTGGCACTAAAATGGGCTGATGCTACTTTAGTTGAAAGTGCTGTTGTCGGTGTTTTAGTGCATCCTAAAATGTTGATTCCTAATGCCGTCTCAGATTTTATAACGACTGAAAAAGAAATTTTGCTTCCCTTGTTAGTGTTTCCCGAAGATGTTGTTTTTTATCAAAAGTTTAATAAGGGGGAATCTCCGGATGATCCCAATACAAAAATGAAACTTATGCAGGCTAAGTACAAAATGCGAGCAAATTTTGCTGAGGCCGAAAAAAGAACTAATCTTATGAGTCAAAATATTGATGTGGGATTTAGAGAAATGTTTTTACCCTATTTAGCAATGCCTGTATTTAATAGATTAAGATGCAGTCATATCTTTTAATGTTAGGTTATTTAAGATATTAAATAGCAGTTTATTGTTTTTATAAATGATAAGAGTTGTGCAAACAGTGGCTTTACTTTGTTTTGCTCTCAAGCGCTCTGTCTGGGGCCACGGGCCATGTGTTAGTGCTCACCTTGCGTGCTCTGCTCACTACTCGGAAGCTATAAAAACGATCTCATTACAGGTCCTTTAAATGTGGTTTTTTGATGACTACTTCTTAAACAGGCAAGGACCTAAAATGTCGTTTGCTACTAAATCCCAAGAGTGTCTCATATTGAAACTGTGCTAAGCATTTGTAATTAAGCAATTATTTGCATATTCATGGAGATTTTTTAGGCATCCCCTTCGCAAGTATCTTAATTAAACGAGGCTCTAAAAACAAAGAGCTTCATAAGGAGAAGGCACATGAACAAATCAATTATAAACAGCATTGTGATAAGCTTAGTCACAGTAGGGCTTTTTTCTTGTGCTAACGAAAATTCGTGGAAAGCTCAACCGGCAGCGAGTTCTGCTGCAGCAACCGGAACAGGATCAGGTGGAACACGTCCTAATACAGACGTAAATTTAGACGGGTCAGATTATTGGGCAAGTTACCCAGGAGCTTCGGTTAAATTGACTCCCACATCACTCAACATATTTAACGAATACGTTGCAACTCATCCGTTAAATAACCCAACTAATTTTAGATTATATTTAGATTTTCATGATGTAGGTAATGGCCGTTGGGGCGGATCTGCCATTGTGGGATATCAAGATAATGGGCAAATTTATTCGGGTGATTTTTCTACCTATAACCCAAATGGTAACACCGAAAATAAAGTTTCTTATAAAGATTGGTATAAAGGGATGCCTAATGCTGAGTTTAATCAATGGTTTACCTGGGAAGGAAAGCAAGTATTTCATGGGTTTTATCAAGACGAGTACGGCGCAGTTGTTGTTGTTATAGATGATGTTATTGATTTAGGAGATGGCGCAGGAGCATCACAATTTTCGGGATCGGTTTGGTTTAAAAACTTTAGATTGGCACCGGCTCCTCAGTATATGGGCGGAGCAGGCGAAGAGTGTTGGTTTTTACTTGAACCTAGTCCTTACGAGTGTGGAACGTTTAGAGATGGCTCGGGCCGCGTATCAACCACTTCGGCCCTGTACCCAGGCGACGGTTATAAAAAATTAGGAACCTTCTCGGGAGTGCAATTATCGAGAGCTTTTCAGGGTAAATAAGAAATATAAAATTAAAAAAAGTAAACGTAAGTAGAAGTAAATAGAAGTAAGTAGAAGTAAGTAGAAGAAAATAAAGAATGTAAAGCAAAGTAATGAAATGAAAAAGAAAAAAAGAAAAAGCGAAGGGAATAAAAGAAGTAACGTTTAAGATATAAAAAGTGAATAAAAGAAAAGTAACTCGAATGAATTATAAATTAATTACGATGTAATTAAACTTAAAAAGGAGAAGAATTATGAAAACTCATCTTTTTAAATCAGTAGCAATATTAGGTTTAACATTGGTAACATCAGCATTTATGGGTTGTGGACAATCTGATAATGGTGGAGGTGGCGGTACGGCCGTTACAGTTAATCAAGCAGGTTACACTAATTATATTGGATCGTGTTCAAATTGTACCGGAATTAACATGGGATCACCCCTTTTGAATACGGTAACCTCACAAACATCAGATGGCTCAGCTGAACTCAGCTTACAACTTTTCGGAAACGTTTCTGCTGGCTGTATGCAACCAGCTAATAAGCTGGTTATCTGCGCATCAGGGGCCTCCGTTTTAGGTGGCACATTAAGAGTGACCAATAGTAATTATTTTTGCGGGCTGCCTCAGGGTGACTATGCTTTAAGGCCAATCAGTGCTTCACAGATCTATATGACTACATTAACGGGAGGTCAGTACGAGGCCGTTGGTCCCGCAGGATCTGTGATAAGACTGAGTTTGATGCAAGGTATTTTATATAATCAAAATGGATTAGATTTAAACTCAACCCAAAATCGAATTTCAATTTCTGCTTCAATGCAAGTAGGTTCGGGTGCGGGTTGCGGAATGCTTTATACGTATTAATAATTTTGAAATAAATAAAAATTATAACAGTGAATTTGGCTGAGTGAGGTTTCTCTCTCGGCCAAATTTTATTAAGATCAATCATTTGTAGTTTTTGTTATCTGCTTTGATTATAAGGATAATCATCTTATTGGATTTAAAATAGGCTCTTTATTTTGTATTTAAAGAGATCAGATGCTTACTGACAGTCACCCGATACAAAAACCCAAGAGCCGTTTTCACATTTAAAAATTGCAGAACCTGTTGTTGGAGGGGCCGAAATAGCTTCGTAATACTGTCCCTCTTCAAGTTCGATCCAGGCTTGAGCTGAGCAGGAAGGGTAGTTTGTTCCCCAGTCAAGCGTTTGCCCTGGGCAAGTCATTTGGTTTTGTTCTTTAGCCTGCTCTGAGCTTTGATTGGCAAAAACGCTGACTGAAAAAAATGAAATTAAACCTAATAGAATTGAACTTTTCATAAGACCTCCTTGTAGGGCTAGCTGACTTATAATGGTGTACAGGTAAAGATTCAAATTGTTTTTATTGCCCTGTAAATTTGTTTGATTTATTTTAGTTTGTCTTGGCGAATCGAATCGAATTAAATTGAATTGAATTGAATTGACTAAGATCTTACGCATTCGGTTAGGGGGGTGTCCTACCTTTACAGGCCGTATAATTTAGAGTTAAATACCTATATGTTACCACATTGGGTTGAATTTTTTGAAGAGCTTGAGTTTGTTAGAGGTCGATCTAAAAATACAGTATTGGCTTACAGACGTGATTTGGAGTTATATCAAAAATTTATTGATAGTGGCGGAAAACTTGACTTATTTTTTGCTTATTTAAAAAATAATGGGCTTGAAACCCGCTCCCAGGCCCGGGTTGTTTCGTCAGTCAGAACTTATCTTAAATATTGTCAAAGACAGGGTGAAAAGGTGCAGGAGTTGGCCTTTTTGCGTCCCCCTAGGGTTTCGGCCAAGTTACCAAAAGGGCTTAGTTTTAAAGAGTTTCAAGATATTTATCAGGCCGCAGTTGTAGGGGATAGCCCTGCGGCGACTCATCGTAATCATGTGGTTTTATGGTTATTGTACGGTTTAGGTTGCCGAGTGAGTGAGCTCATTACGCTTAACAACGATGATTATTATGCTAGTGAAGGATATTTTAAAATTATAGGAAAAGGGCAAAAAGAAAGGCTTGTTCCTATGCCTCAAGTTTTAATGGGCCCCATTCATGATTATTTAAATTTGTCTCGTTTAGAGCTTACATCAAACAATAGCGAAAGATCATTGATTATCAACGATCGAGGCCACCGTCCCTCACGGGTTGATATTTGGAGATGGTTAGCTAAATGGTCAAAATCAGCTGGTTTTAGTGAGCCCATTCACCCTCATCGTTTTAGGCATGGTTTTGCCACCGCTTTGCTTGAAAATGGGGCCGATCTTAGATCAATTCAAATGTTACTTGGTCATTCAAGTATCCAGACGACTCAAATTTACACTCATGTTGTTACCAGTCATCTTGTCCGTACAGTGGATGAGCACCACCCCTTAGCTCAAACCGACTTTCAAAAGTAACACACTCTATTTTTGAATAGATCTTAATTATGAGATTAAATTCATTTATCGAGGTTAATGGCCAGTGGTTACCTGTAGAAGTAGAACTTGAACTTTGGCCTGGGTTACCAGATATACATTTTTTAGGTCGAGCCGATTCGCATTTAAAAGAATCTGCCAAACGCATTAAAAGTGCAATAAAAGCCCAGGGCTTTGAGTTTCCGGTAACTCAGCAAATATTAGTTAACTTGCGTCCCAGCCATGTTAAAAAAACCTCAAGAGGTTTGGAGTTGGCCGTGGCCGTGGCGTATCTTTTGGCTACTGAGCAAATTAAATTAAACAGTGAAGATAAAATTTTTTACTTTGGAGAGCTGACCTTAAAGGGAGAGGTGCTGTGTCCCGAAGGGAGTTTTCAGTTACCTATTCCGCAAGGAGAATCGCTTTTAACTGGCCCTAATACAGGGCCACAGTTTATTTTTGATTCATGCCGGGTTAAGGAACTCAAAGATTTAAAAAACTTTATTGATGGTTTTATTAAAATAAAAGGGCAGCTCGATCAAATTTGTTGGGCCCCTGATCAGAAGATTTTAAATTTAAAGGTAACCAAGCCTTGGGCGCAGTTTTTGTCAGTAACAGCTTTAGGACGCCACTCCGCTTTAATTGCAGGTAGCGCTGGGGGCGGAAAAACAACAGCCTCTCGGATTTTACATGCCCTTATGGAGCCTCCCAATCAAGAAGAAAAAATTAAAATTATTCAAAAAAATTTTGATTCAAAACAATCCCACTTTTGGCGTCCTTTGATCAATCCTCACCATACAACGCCAAGGCATTCGCTTATTGGTGGCGGAAATCAGGCCCACGGCGGAGAAATCGTAAAAGCTCATTTAGGGGCTTTGGTTTTTGATGAATTTTTTGAGTTTGCCCCCGAAGTTTTAGAGTCACTCAGAGAGCCTATGGAAACAGGGGTTTGGACTGTGAGCCGTGGGGGGCAAAGCCAATCTTATCCTCTAAATACGCAGTTTGTTGCAACCACTAACTTATGTCCTTGTGGTGATTTTGTTCCGGGGGGTAATGTGCATCATCACTGTCGGTTTACCCAAGCTCGGTGTCGGTCTTACTCGCAAAAAATATCTGGGCCTTTGGTTGATCGTTTTGAGATTTTATATCTTTTGCCTCCAAGGAAGGCTCAAAATAATAATCTTGAACAATTGGAGGTTGAGAATATTAGACTTGAAGTTGAAGATAAAAGAAATTGGGCCCAAAATAAAACCATTGATACCAGCCGATTTGAATTTTATTTATCTCAGGATGCCCTTTTAAGCACTTCGTCTCATCGGCGAAAAATCGCAACCCTTAAGGTGGCAAAATCGTTAGCCATACTTGATGGTCAAACAAAACTTGATAATTCACATATTCATGGCGCGCTTGAGTTAACTTTAACAAGTTTTGACCGATTGAAGCGATGGGACTTAGGGGGGCGTTGACAAAAAATAAGTTGTCGTTCTAAATAAAGGTTCTTTTGACTCAAGCCTGGTGACATGGCCGAGTAGTTAGGCAGCGCTCTGCAAAAGCGCGTACGGGGGTGCGAATCCCTCTGTCACCTCCACATACATTTTTGTAAAGTTAATCATTTTTGAAAGACTGGCTTTAAAGACTGGCTTTAAATACACTCCCTCACTAATCAATAATAAACAAATTGAAATACCCCATGTATGTACTAATTAGTACATACTCAGTTACGGAAAGTAGAATAATGCCCAGGAGTCTTTTCTGG
>DYOP01000161.1 GCA_020720425.1 Bdellovibrio sp.
TTGCACTGGAAAGATGGGATTAAAAATTTAGGTTTTTTTTAAGTTTCATTTTTTTGGCAATGCTACCATTTTGTTGGTCATTTAGTCATTTAGTCATTTAGTCATTTAGTCATTTACGCATTTAGGTATTTAGGCATTTAAAATTTTACCAATAAAATCGTACTCCATGGCCTCGGTCACCTGCACCTTAACAATATCTCCCACATTGGCGCTGCCCTCGTTAATAAGTGTTACCCCATCAATTTCGGGAGCCTGTCCCATGGTACGCCCTTGAAGCAAAAGGTCTGTTTCTTCTGAAAAACCTTCTACGATAACATCAAATACTTTTCCGATTTGATCTTGGTGCTTTTGCCTAGAAATATTTTGTTGAACTTGCATGACGGCTTCGTATCTTTGATCTTTAGTTTTTTCATCAACCTGATCTAACATTTTACCGGCGGGGGTATTTTCTTCGGGTGAGTATTTAAAACACCCAATGCGGTCAAATTTTTGCTCGCTAATAAATGATAAAAGTTCTTCAAACTGCTCTTGAGTTTCGCCAGGAAAGCCCACAATAAACTGAGTTCGGATAACGGCATCAGGAATTTGTGAACGAATTAAATTTAATGCCTCAACGATTTCTTGGCGGGTCATTTTACGGTTCATAGCATGCAAAATATCATTATTAATATGCTGTAAGGGCATATCAAAGTAGTGACAAAACTTAGGGCTCGATTTAAGTACATCAATCACTTCAGGCGTAATTCCATCGGGGTAAAGATACAATAAGCGTATCCATTTAATTCCCTCTACTTTTGCCAGCTGCCTGAGTAACTCAGCAGGTGATTCAGGAGTTTGGGGGTCTTTTTTTCGCAAGTCCCAACCGTAGTCGGTAAAATCATGAGAAATGACAATAATTTCTTTAACTCCACTGGCCGCTAAAAGTTTAGCCTCACTTACAATATTCGAAAGCGAGCGCGACTGAAGGTTACCACGGATCAAGGGAATGGCACAAAAGGAACACCGCTTAAGACAGCCTTCAGAAATTTTTAAATAAGCCCTATGGGGCAATTGCGAATTAATCCTCGGCGTTGACTCTTCTTGCAAATAGGTGGGGAGATTAAAAAAAGTTTTCTTTTTGCTCCCCTGATCATGCTCAGATAAAATATTGGCTATGTTTTGAAATTCCCCTGAGCCAACAAATAAGTCAGCTTCGGGTAGCCCTTCAACTAAATCATCTTTATAACGCTGGGTTAGGCAACCGGCCACGACAATTCGTTTTACTAAACCCTTTTCTTTAAGAGCCGCAACCTCTAAAATTTTCTGAATGGATTCGCGCTTACTATCTTCTATAAATCCGCAAGTATTAACGATAACGGTATCTGCGCCCTCGGCCTCGGTTGCCACCTGGTAACCCTTATTTAATAGACTCCCCGCCATAATCTCGCTGTCCACAAGGTTTTTAGGACATCCTAAACTTATAAAATGAACTTTCTGCATACAGCCTCTTTAAGAAAAAAATAATTCAATTTTTAGCAGCTCGGTTAAACAAAATGACCGATAGTGACCAACACGTGTGTGTACCCATATTCAAACCTGAGGTCAAAAGGTATCTTAAACCATGAAACGAAATCTCACCCTAAAAATATTTTACTAATCTCCTAATTCGACCGGAATAATATCGAGCCCCTT
>DYOP01000015.1 GCA_020720425.1 Bdellovibrio sp.
ATAATACATTATATATGTGTTGTACCATACAATACAAGGATTTTTAGGATTCTTTAATTTTGTATCAAAATGATACATATTGCTGAGACAAGCGTACATATTAAAGACAAAAAATATTTTATTCAAAAGGGGTTAAGTATTTTTTAAATCTGCCGCTAATGTCTATATGAGTGACTATCTTTTTAAATTTAGAAATATAACTTTTGCGATATTATATCTATTTATTTATGGTGCAAGTTTAGCCCTATTTTCTTCTTGTTCGGTAAACGTTGATATTACAAATCTTGGGTCTGCTACTGAAATTGTTACTATTACAAGTTCTGAAGTTCAAAGTTTAAATGCATTAAAGGTTGTGGCTCTAGTTCAAGGGGAGTGCCATATACCATATGAGCAAATCAGTTTTCAAATTGAAGGGCAAAAGCTTGAGTCATTAAATTCGAGTGCAAATATCGAGAGTGTTGTTAACTATAATGAAGGTCAGTTTACAGCCTTGTGCAATGCGGATAAAACCTTTCAGCTGGCCTATATGGTGCCTCAACCCAATAAGGAAAGGGCCATTGAGTTTGTATTTAAAAGTACTGATGCTAAAAATACGGGCCTTAATAAATATACACTTCAATACTCAAGGCCAAAGCTTTCTCCTGTCGTCATTGGAGGCTTAGCAAGCTCTGTAAATAATAGCTTTCGAGTCTTTAGTGAATTGATAGATTTAACTGAGCGCCAAGTGTATTTATCTCAAGCCGATATTACTCAAGTTTTTGGAACCTGCGATAAGGTTAGATCAACTGGATTTGAGTATCGCTTTAGCTTAATCAGTAATATAGAAAGCTCAGCTTGGTCAAGTTTACCGCTTTCTTTTTGCTCAGATCAAGGTGAGTGGTCATGGAGTGGGGCTAGTTCGGGTCCCAATATTTTTAGTTTGGTCAATCCCGTAGAGGGAGATTATCAATTTCAAATTCGAGCCCTTAACTCAAATCAAATTCCCTATGTCTCAGATATTTCAACCCTAAATTTGACTTATGATGTAACTCCCCCTGTTTTAACCTCACCTCCGCCCGCGCAAAGGTTAAATCAAGTTTTTGGTGTGGCCACAAATAGTACGGATTTAATTTATGATTCTTGGTTAGGAGTAGGCAATCTTGTGCGGGTAAAAATTGATTTGGCTCAAGAAATACATAAAATTGATCTTCAAGTATTGCCAAGTGTAGGCAGTACGCCTTTATGTGAATTTAACAGTTTATTAGAGGCAGATATTTTAGATCAAAGTATTTTAGAGCTAGCTGGATGTGATTCAGATTTACTTGTGTCTGGTTTAAGTTACCGAATTAAAATTAAGGGCTATGATTTATCGGGTAACGTTTCAACGGATGCTATAGAAAAAAGTTTTACTGTTGATAAATCTAAAGACATATTAGCTTTAACTTCAAATCCTCTTGCTACAACCTTAGATAATTTTGCTCATTTTGACTTTACAGTAGCCTCTGTTTTATCACCCCAAGTTTATCTTCAATGCCAGTTAGATAGTCAGGCCGTATCGGGCTGTTCAGCATTAAGCATTGATTATTCAAGTTTAACATCGGGTCTTCATGTGTTTAAACTCATTCAACAAGACACCGCAGGTAACATCCAAGAGCTGAGTTACTCTTGGACAGCCCAGTTAGATACACTCAAACCTTTATGCATTTTTGCCTCAGAACCAATTTTTTATAATGCATCAAATGTTAATTTGCATTTTAGTTGCAGCGATAATGGGGTCGTTAAATTAGCTCAATGCGTTTTAGACTCATCGCCTGCGGTAAGTTGCACTTCATTAACGTCTATGAACCTTTTAGGGTTATCCGAAGGTCAGCATTCTTTGCAAGTTCGAGTAACTGATAACTCAGGTCTTATTTCAGATGCTATTTTTAAAAGTATAACTGTTGATTTAACAGCCCCTTCGCTTTTTTGGACAGTTACCCCGCAAGATCCAACTTATTTAAGTACGGCCAATTTTGGGGCAAGTGTTACCGATGCCTTATCTGGGGTTGAAACACTTGAATGTCAAATAAATGGGGCTGGATTTTTGCCTTGCTCAAGTGCGTTTACCCAGGGTCAGTTAAGTGTTTCAGTAAGCGAAGTTCAGGCTGATTTACTAGAGGGAGCACAAACTTTTGATATTCGTATTACAGATCGGGCGGGTAATCTTAGTTCAACATTTAGTCAAAGCTGGCAAAGCGATTATACAAAGCCAGGAGTCCCTGTATTTGTGGGGGCTAATCCTGAAGATGGTCCCCGACGCCCTTTATGGCAGTGGAGTAGTGGAGGTCCTGATGGTTCGGGTGCGTACCGCATAAAGTCAGATGATAGTGATTTAACATCCGGATATTTAGAATTAAGTAACACTCAATATCAGCCTGCGGCCAATTTAAGTTTTGGACTCCACACTTTGTATGCTCAAGAAAAAGATATTGCGGGTAACTGGTCTAATGTTAGCTCAAAAGGGTTTCAAATTAAATGCTCACTAGGTGAGTATTTTGACTCAGGAAGCTGTCAGCCATGCTTAGCCGGGACTTATCAGTCCTTACCTACTTTAAATACAAGTTGTATTAACGCCTCAAGTGGTCATTATGTGGGAGCATCAGGAGCAAGCGCTCAAACGGTTTGCACAAATAAACCCCCTCATGCTTTATCAGTTACTTATGGTTCAAGCTCAGGACTAACAAGTGACAACTGTCCGATTGCAAGTGTCGGGAGTTGCGAAGCTAATTACATTGTTGATTTACCGAATTCAAATACAAGTTGCCGCTCACTTTGCGGTCCTGGACTTTACTGGGTAACTAATGCATGTGTTAATGTAGGTGCTGGTTATTATTCTCCGGATTTTGATGATAATCGTTACCAGTGCCAAGCAGGCAATTATGGATCAAGTTTAAATAATTCAACGCCTTCCTGTGATGGCCCCTGTCAGTCAGGTTACTCGTGTCCTGTTGGCTCAACGGATCCGCAGGGAAGCTCTAATCCTTGTCCCGTCGGTCATTATTGCCCCTCGGGAAGCCCCGCCCCCACAGTGTGCGGTGATAATAGTTATTCAGATGAGTTGGCACTGGGAGCTTGTAAGGTTTGTCCAAATAATTCAGGGATGAGTAGTGCTTTAGCTTCAGATCATGATCATATATCAGACTGTAAAAGTTTAGCAGGTTACTATGACTGCGCTTCAGGAACTTGTAAGCCGGCGGGAAGTGGCTATTATTCGCCAGCGGCTGATGATAACCGTTACTCGTGTCAAGCCGGTCGATACGGCTCAAGTTTAACAAATTCTATCAATCTATGTGATGGACAATGCCTACCAGGTTACTATTGTCCTGCGGGATCAAGTAGCTCAACAGGTGCGGGAGTCTGCGATGCAAATTCTTACTCGCTCGGAGGAGCTGCTACTTCAAGTTGTACTAGTTGCCCTGTTAATAGTTCCACCAGTGGTGTAGGGGCTGGCGAACATGATGCTTTATCTGATTGTTTGGGTAATCTAGGTTACTTCGACTGCCAATCAGGTACCTGTAACCCCGCAGGTACAGGTTACTACTCAGCAAGTTTAGATAACTTAAGACACTCTTGCCCCGTGAACTCATCAACCCTTGGTACTAACTCAGGTGATATAAATGATTGTTTGGGCTTATCAGGTTACTATGGCTGTCAAGATGGAGCATGTGATTTAGCTGGTGATCTAAGTTACTCCCCGAATTTAGATAATACCCTTTACTCTTGCCCTTTAAATACCCACTCAGGCACAGCTCCCGCATCAAGGCAGAGTGTTAATGATTGTTTAGCCGATATGGATTATTGGGATCATGACAGTAATAACGTAACCCCAGCGGTTGCTGTGGAAGCAGGATTTTATTCAGCTTTTCGTGATGATAGCCGCACTGTCTGTACAAATAAGCCCTTAAATGCAAGCTCTGTTACCTATTCAGGCTCAGGAAGTGGTGGTAACAATTGTCCTATTGGAAGTGTTTTAACTTGTGATGTGGGTTATACTCCCAATGGAACAAGTTGTTTAGATAACTCTCCTGGGAGCATTAGTTTTACCAATCAATCCTTATCTGAATTAAGCACTTTAAAAACAAGTAACACATTAACTTTATCAGGCTTTGATGGGCCATTAACAGCCACATGTACGGGTTGCAGTGCGATAGCTCGCAATGGAACATGGAGTGGTACAAGTGTTGCGGGATTTATGCCCGGTGATACGATTGCAATTCGAATAACCTCATCATCAAGTTATTCGACAGAGGTTAATTCAACTGTTAGTTTGGGTGCAACTACTTCAGATGTATGGAGAGTCACAACCCGGCCTGCTAATAATTGCACAGGTACTCCTTGGGGGACGGTGAATCATGGATCAAATGTTACAGGTTACTCGGTCACAGCTCCCACGCCTCCAACAACTTGTACAGGCTCGTCACAGGTTCGAACGTGTACAGATGGAGCCTTAGGCGGAAGCGGTACTTATGCAAACACAACTTGTAATAATGGCTGTAGCTCAACCCCTTGGGGTACGGTAGCTCATAATTATAGTAACACAGCTTATAGCGCAACCACATCAGCTAATTGCGCAGGGATCAGTCAAACAAGAACCTGCACAAATGGCACAATGAGCGGGACTTATACAAACACATCATGTACTGATAATACGCCCAATGCGTTTAGTTTTACTAATGTAACTGGCCAGTCCATCAGTTCAATCATATCATCGAATGCCATTTCTCTATCAGGCTTTGATGGGCCATTAACAGCAACTTGTACAGGTTGCAGTGCGATAGCTCGTAATGGCTCATGGGGCGGTACAAGTGTTGCGGGCTTTATGCCAAGTGATACAATAGCTATCAGAGTAACCTCATCAGCTAATTACTCAACAGCAATCAATGCAACAGCCACTGTGGGAGCAACAACTTCATCATCATGGAGCGTAACAACCCGGGCTCCAAATAATTGCACAGGTACTCCTTGGGGGACGGTGAATCATGGATCAAATGTTACAGGTTACTCGGTCACAGCTCCCACGCCTCCAACAACTTGTACAGGCTCGTCACAGGTTCGAACGTGTACAGATGGAGCCTTAGGCGGAAGCGGTACTTATGCAAACACAACTTGTAATAATGGCTGTAGCTCAACCCCTTGGGGTACGGTAGCTCATAATTATAGTAACACAGCTTATAGCGCAACCACATCAGCTAATTGCGCAGGGATCAGTCAAACAAGAACCTGCACAAATGGCACAATGAGCGGGACTTATACAAACACATCATGTACTGATAATACGCCCAATGCGTTTAGTTTTACTAATGTAACTGGCCAGTCCATCAGTTCAATCATATCATCGAATGCCATTTCTCTATCAGGCTTTGATGGGCCATTAACAGCAACTTGTACAGGTTGCAGTGCGATAGCTCGTAATGGCTCATGGGGCGGTACAAGTGTTGCGGGCTTTATGCCAAGTGATACAATAGCTATCAGAGTAACCTCATCAGCTAATTACTCAACAGCAATCAATGCAACAGCCACTGTGGGAGCAAGAACTTCATCATCTTGGAGCGTAACAACCCGGGCGGCTAACTCGTGCTCAATTACTGCCGGAGATCCATGTGCTGGTAGCAGCGGCAATTGCTCTTGTTACACATCATCCTTTGGAACTTATACCCATGGACATGTTATTTTAAATGCATATCAAGCAGGCTCGCATACAGTAGGAGCTTCTGGTGGTGCGGGCGGTGCTTATTGGAATGGAAATTCAGCTATCACATGCAATGACGGTTCATGGATTGTAAGTAGCCCTACCTGCCGTATAGAAGAATATTTTTATGATCCTACTTGGTGGGCTTCTGCACCTGCATCTGGTAGATATTTAGCAAGTGATGGGGCTGATTTGTTTTGCTACGGCTACGGTTACACAATGAGTCTTACTGATGTTCAAAGTGTAATTAGTCGGAAAAATCAAAATATTTATGTGTGCTGGAGCACTAACACTAGCGATTGTGCTAAATGTGATGAAGAGCCATGGGCTACAAATGGCTGCAATGGAGTTCATGCTTTAAAATGTGCTAAATAAAAAATAATTTATAATCTAAAATCTTTTTTGCAAAAAAGTGATAATTTCTGTCAGTAAGAAAAATAAAAAACTCTGTTTTGAGTTTATAGTTCTTTAACCTGAATGTTATATTTTTTTATTTTTCTTAAAAGTGTATTTTTCGGTATCCCGGCATTAGCAACGGTTTGATTAATTTTGCCCTGATTTTTTTTTAAGGCCGCGATAATAAATTCTTTTTCACTATCTTCTTTAAATTGATCGTAGCCTTGAATTGATGACAAATTTGATTTTGCTGTCAATTGAGATATATAATTTAAAATGGTCTCTGGCAAAGACTCTGGTGTTATGATATCAGAATTTTCAATAATAAAGGCTCTTTCAATTGTGTTTTCAAGTTCTCTAATGTTACCTGGCCAAAAATAAGATTTTAAAATATCTAAAGATGAATCAGAAACAGTTCTTACAGGACTCATAGGGTGAAGGGCTCTAAATTTTTTTATAAATTCAAGTGTCAAAGAATGAATATCTTCAATTCGGTCTCTGAGTGGAGGCATAAAAATGGGTAACACATTTAAACGGTAAAACAAATCTTCTCTGAAAAGTCCTTCCTGAATAAGTTTTTCAAGGTTACGATTGGTGGCTGCGATAATGCGGGCTGTGGTTTTTAGCTCTCTTGATGAGCCAACAGGGGTAAATGTTTTTTCTTGAAGTACGCGTAAAAGCTTAACCTGTAATTCAAGTTTAAGCTCACCGATCTCGTCTAAAAAAAGAGTTCCATTGTTGGCATTCTGAAATTGGCCAATACGTCTTTGTATGGCGCCAGTAAAGGCTCCTTTTTCATGGCCAAACAGCTCGCTTTCCATAAGCTGATCAGCAATAGCTCCGCAGTTAATAGCCACAAAGGGCCCCTTTTTTCGGTTTGAATTATTGTGAATAGCTCGGGCGACAAGCTCTTTTCCTGTTCCATTTTCCCCTCGAATTAAAACAGTTGTTTCAACATACGAAAGGCGATGGATCAGTTCGTATACTTTTTTCATTTTTAAAGAGCCCCCAACCATATCACTATCAATATCGTCGTCCATAATAGGATTTGATAGACTGATCTGATTAACAAGCTCTTGTGTGCTAAGGCATTGATCAACAAGTTGTAATAACTTAGTAACCTGTAAGGGCTTTTCTAGGTAATCATAAGCTCCCTCTTTTGTTGCTAGGACCGCATCATTTATATTGGCGTGAGCGGTTAAAATAACAACAAAAGCTGCGGGGTTAATTTTTTTTATTTTTTTTAACGCCAATAAGCCGTCAAGGACGGGCATTTTTACGTCCATAATAACAAGATCAAATTCGGATTTTTCATATTGATCAACAGCCGTCTGGCCATTTTCTGCATGAAATATGTTAAGTAAATATTTTTCTTTTAAATGGTCATGGAGAATGACATTTAAACTATTTCTTAGTTCAGTTTCATCATCAGCGATTAAAATATTAAGTGGTTGTAGAGTCATTAGCTTCCTCTGGTGTTGATGTTTCAAGGGTTAAAGGTAATAATAGGGTAACTGTTGTTCCTTGATTTTTTAAATGTTGAAATTGAATTTTTCCTTTATGTAATTCAATAAAATACTTAACTAAGTATAACCCGAGGCCCGAGCCTTGTATAAGGGGGGCTTGATTTTTACCTCGATAAAACTTATCAAAAATATGCGGAATATCAATTGGGTCTATGTCATTTCCCCAATCATGAACGCGAATAATGACCCAGGTTTCATCTTCATCAGAGGAAATGGTAACCTCACTGTTTGTTGGGCTATATTGAATGGCATTTTGAATTACATTTAACAGAATTTCTTTTAAAAGATAAGGGTCTGCTGAAATTAAAAACAAAGGGTTTAATTGAGTATTGATATGAACCGATTTTTCTTGGGCTAGGGGTATTAATTCACTGACAACATCATTGATAGTAGAGTTTGGATCAATTGAGCTTAGGCTGATTTTAAATTCGGCTGTTTCAATTTGTAAAAGTTTTAAAACGTTTTGAATATAGCGATTAAGATCTTTTGAGTAGCGATAAATTTTAGTGATATCATTTAAAAAGGGACTCGCTGTTGGGTCTGTAGTTAAACGAGCTGTGACGGCTTGAATTTTAGCAATGGGGGTTTTTAAATCATGACTAATTAAAGAAATGAAATTGGTTTTAAGCTCTTCAAGACCTAATTGAGCTCGTTTTTCTTGCTCGAGTTTAAATGAGTTTTTTTCGATTTGATTAATGCTGTAACCTAAAAACAATATCCAGGTAGCAATAATTTGAATCATTGGTCCTTTAATGGGTAACCAAATATGATAGATATCAAATAAGGCGATCGAAAAAATAACAGAAAATAAAATAAGAAATATTAAAAACAATAAAGCAATTTTATGCGGGTAGCGAATCATTAAAAACATCGAAGCCAAAGTCATAAGTAAAAAATAAATAAAGTAAATCCACGTCGGAAGGGTTTTGATCCATAAATTGTTTATAAAGTGTTCTGTTATGAGGGTTGATAGCCCTAGGGTGCTAAAAATTCCGGAAGGAGTATAGTAAGAAGTGTTTGAGTCAGAAGGGCTTCGGCCAATAAGCACGGTTTTATTTTTAAAAAAGCCAGGAGGTAACTCTCCTGATAAAATCGTTTGAGAATCAATAAAGGTTAAATTTTTTTGAATTTTTGAAAAAAAGAGAATATGCGATTGGGGTGATAGCCCTGTTACCTTGTAAAAAAAATCAAATATTTGTGGTGAAGAGTCTTGCACCTTGTTATACCTACGAATCAGATGATCAGGATCTTCAGTAAACTGCAAAACGCCAATATTATCTCTATTAAATTTAGTAAAAGCGGGAAATTCGCTTGGTTGAGAGCGGTGTGGAATAGCCCAAACAATTTTTGAGTTTAAAAAAATAGGGTCTTTATCTAAACCGTAAGTGGCTTTTCCGAAAAAAAAGGTCACTCCTATTTTTTGGGGAGAGTCCTTTAAGATAGTTTCTAAAAGCTCTTTCCAGTGATATTTGTTCCAATAAAAGTCATCTGAAACCTCAGTAAAAGCAGAATTATTAATTAAAGAGGTAAAACGTTGATTGTTACTTGAAAAAAAGCGGGGAGAAACGGTAACGGCTACAACTTCTTTATTGGTTAAGGGCTTAAGATTCATCCATGAAAATCGAATATCAAAGCGCAGATTTTGTAAGTCTGTTAAAGTTAACAGGGCTAATACAAAACCAAGCCCGCCTCTCCAAAAAAGAGACCACCCTAGTTGATTTAAAAATGAGCTAGCTTTTAAGCTAAAGTATTTGATTGTATTTATCATTGCGCTGCGCCAAGTACTTTTACCCCGATTTTAATTTAAAATTCAAGTTTTTTAAAAAATTAACTAGAGTGTTGGCTGTGAGCAATAAAATAAACAGTCATGTGATTATCTTGGGTAATTTTGATGGGCTACATCGAGGGCATAGGGCGCTTATAGCTAAGGCCCAGGAAATCGCGAGTTTAAAGCATTCTAGGGTGATTCTTGTCGGGTTTAATCCTCATCCCCTAGGGTTTTTTAATCTCGATTTTAGACGCCTTTTTACTCTTGAAGACCAAAAACAAGAGGCCTTAAGGCTTGGGGTTGATAAATCTGTGCATTTGCCCTTTACCCAACAGCTTGCGCAAATGACCCCTCAAGATTTTTTAGATAATATTATTTTAAAGCAATTTAATCCACTCAAAGCCATTGTCGTTGGCTTTAACTTTCAATTTGGTAACAATAAATCGGGTAACATTGATTTTTTAAAAAAATGGGCTCAGCAATGCCATATTCAAGTGAGTGTTGTAGAACCTATCAAGTGGGATAATCAAATTGTGAGCTCAAGTTTAATTAAAACATTCATATTAAATGGTGAAATTGAAAGAGCTAACGAATTTTTGGGCCGAGTTTTTTATGTTCATGGAAAAGTAAAAAAGGGTGATGGGCGAGGACAAAGTATTGGGTTTCCAACGGCAAACCTTGAAGATATTTATACCTGCATTCCCAGTGAGGGAGTTTATGTAACACAAACCGAATTATTAGGTTTTGTATACTCATCAGTTACTCATATTGGTCCGGCTCCTACTTTTAAAAGTCAGACTTTGCGTATTGAATCTCATATCTTTGACTTTGATAAAAATATTCGCAACCAAGAAATTAAAATTTATTTTTATAAAAAACTCAGGGATGTTGTTTCATTTTCATCCAAGCAAGAGTTAGTTAACCAAATTCAAGTTGATAGCGATCAAGCCAAAAAATATTTGCAAGACTTTTTGCAGGAAAAGGGCCAAAAATGAAAGAGCCTCTGTATGTGATAGACACTTATCCTCGAAAAGACTTTCTTTTAAGTAGCATTTTTAAAGATTTAATAACGGCTATTGAATGGAGTGAATTTGTAAATCTCCCTGTTAAATCGCATTTGCTAACTGATTTTAAGGGGCAAGGTTGTTACTCATTTTTTTCTGACAATCAGCTGGTAACACCTACTAGTTATAAGCAGTCCGGAGAAATATTTGATTTTTTATCTGTCGAAAATGGATATTTAATACCCGATTTGCTGCTTCGTAATGGTTTTAAATCCATCTATACTGCAAAAAATTTGAACCCAGAATATAATAAAACGATCTATTTAAATGGGCCTAACAAGTTCACTTATTTTGTAATTCTTATTTTTTTTCAAATGGGATTTAACCATTTTAAAATCTTTAATTCTCAAAAGATTGAGGACATTGAATTTAATTTAAATAAAATTCAAAATATATTTTTGGGTATCGATTTAAGTTTTGTAGACTTGCAGAATATGGTTATGCTTAAGCCCGATGGTGAGGTATTTGTTTCGACTTGTGCGATACAGAATGATCAAGCTGAATTAATCAACAATATAAGTTATTTTAACTTTTTAAAACAAAATGCTTTTGTGGTTGATTTGTTTTCTGAGAGTAACCCATGGATGAGTGAAGAGGCCCGAGCCACAAGCCTGACTTATGTCCCAACTCAAACAGTCTATGCGTTGGCAGAGTGGGAAATGGCTAGGCGGTTTAATATTTCAACTCAAAAAATGCATTTAAAAGAGTATTTGCAATGTCTTTAAATATAATAAAAATTTTTATCAAATCTTATTTTTTTTCATCAAGATCAGACAGTCAAATTCGGCGAGTGGCTTTAGTTAGTTTTATTTCTCTACTTTTAAGCGTGGCCGCTTTGATCTTAACAATGAGTGTGATGAAATCACTTAATCAAAATACAAAAGATAGATTGCTTACAATTGAACCTCATTTGGTATTAAATTTACCTTCTGATTTTATTTGGGAGCAGGCAAGTCAGATTCCTATTATTCAAGAGCTCAATTCAGTTGCTGATACAAAAATCATTCCGATTGAAAAGCAAGATATCATTTTAAGATCTTGGAATGGTCGATTTCAAGGGGCTGTCGGCATGGGGATTAGTTCTGAGGATATGAAGTGGCTATTAAGCCGAGTGCCTCACTCTTATGAAAATATGAAGACCGAATTATTTACCCAAGGTCATTTTATATTAGGTGCTGATTTAATGGATATTTTAGGGGTTTTGCCGGGAGACTCTGTTTATGTTTTGTTACCACAGTTTTTAATTCAATCTGAAATTCAAGTTCCTCGACTTCAAAAATTTCAAGTTCTAGAATCTTGGAGAACTCAAAACCCCGATATTGATTTGGGATACTTTTACTACGATCGGCAATTGGGCCAAGATTTTTTATCTAAAAATAGTTTTTTAAATAAGTATATCTATATTTGGCTCAGCCAAGCTGATTTGGCAGAAGAGTTTAAAAATAAATACAAACAAGTTATGGTTTATCCCATTGAGACCTGGTCCGAGCGTAACGAAAGCTTATTTTTTGCTCTAAAACTAGAAAAATTTTTAGTTAGTCTATTTTTAACTTTGTCTGTGATCGTGGCTGGTTTTTCGTTGGTTATGGCTCTGACTCTTGTTGTTTTTCAAAAGAAAAAAGATTTTTTTATTTTATCTGTATTAGGGCTGTCAGATAAAAGGATCTATCACCTTTTAATCGGGATTTCTGTATTTTTAGGAATAGGAGGTGTCATCTCGGGAGTCATCGTTGGAGGGTTATTGAGTCTTTATTTGCAATATTTTCCGATTCATATTTGGCCTGATATTTACTATGAATCTGCCATTCAAGCAAAAGTCGATTATCCTATGATCGCTGGGGTTATTTTATTTTCATTTGTTATGGCTTGGTTTGTAACACGGCAACTGATGAGAATCTTAAAAAAAACAAGTTTAAACTCGGTAAGAAATTAGGACCTGGCAACCACTCGGCCATGAGATTTGATATTGGTGACGCGTGTTAGCGGGTATCTCAGCGCGGTCTCCTTGCCTAAGTAAAAAAGCATTTCCAGAAACATTAACAGTCAGCTCGCCTTCAGTAACAAATAAAATTTCTGTTAGCGAATGGCGATGTTCTTTAATTGTCGTCTTTGCTTGCCAAAACTCCGAAGAGGGATCTAGGCCCTCAAGTTGAAGAATCATTTTGACTTGCTCTTCGGTGGGGAGGTGAGGGGCTTGCCAGCGTTGTATAATCATAAAAACCTCATATTTGTGCACTATTCTTAGGGTCTTGGTTGTAGAATCTATTTTAAGCTTAAGACCTACAACCATACTCAATCATTTATCCTAAGCTGTGTAACTTAAGCTGTATATCATTAACTGCTTTTTTAATAGCCAAGATATATCAGAGTAAAATAAAAACTTCATTAATGGGTAGCACATTGTAATTCATGATTCATGACGAGTAGAGTTAATTTTTACGCTCGAATCGTTGATTCAATTATATTATTTCAGCCTTTAGGTTGCATTTCGTTTGTTCTCTCGCAAAAATAGAGCTTAACTTGAATGGCTTGTATCGTGAGGGTATTATGAAAAAATTAGTATATATAATAACTGTATTTGTTCTGGCATTGAGTGTTTCATATTTATTTTTTAGTAAAAAACTTATAGCTCAAGAAGTATTGGGCACGTTAGCCCCATTGGCATCTGAGCCAATCAAGCAAGCCCAAATGGCGGGTCAGTGGTCTGCCTGTCAGAGCCATGCCTTGCAGGGGTTAAAAAAGCCATCAATTATTTCTGATTGGATATTTATTGTGGGGCTTAAATGCTCTCGCTGGCAGGCGGTATCTCAAAAAAAAGTTCCTGAGTTGATTAATTATGTAACTCATCAACTTAAAAAAAAATCTATTATATTTTCTAAAGCTTCAGAAAGTATTTTATCTGAAGATCTTAAAAAAACTTTAGATTTATCAATTGAATATTATTTACAGTCCGAAATTAAGCCTGACCCTGCCTATTTAGAAACGATTGAATATTATTTGGGTCATTTAAAAGGTGAAAAATCAAAAATTTACTTTTTAAACGGGCATTTATCAAAAATGAATCATGATTATCAAAGTGCTCTTAATTTTTATCTTCTATCTTTAAAATTAGAATCTTTTGAGCTTTCTCAAAAAGGGCTTAATCAAGTCGAGGTTTTGTTAAATAAAAATGTTACCACTTTTGCCGCAAGCGAACATGGGGAAACTTCCCAAGAAGAGAGCAAAAGCCTGAGCTTATTAGAAGCTGCGCTTGCAAGAAAAGACTATAATTTTTACTTGCAAGAGGGAGTGAAGTATTTAAATGAATATTTGCTTTCAAAAAGTACAGAAAAGGTTTCACAAAAAATATTTTATTTGTTTCGCACTTATTTAATGGACAATGGAATTAATCAACAGCGGGCGACCCAGCTTTTGCAAAATGCAAGATGGGATTTGTTAACTGATTGGGCAAAAAAACTTCATAGATTAGGTCATTACAAACCTGCCTATCAGTTTGCGATTATGGGGCTTGATCAGAGGGTAACGCCCGAATTACTTTATGTTGCCGGAAGATCAAGCTTTTATCAGGGGAACTATTCTACGGCTCAAGGTTTTTTTGCTCGGTATGTCGAGCAGGCTCCTGCGGGCGAAGAAATTGATGATGTTTATTTAAAACTTGGCTTAGGTTTTTTAAGGCTTAATCAGTCATCATCAGCTATTTCATGGTTTGAAAGGGCAATCAATACGACACTAAATGATTCGTATAAATTAATTTTTAAATACTGGTTGATTCGAGCTTACGAAGTTTCAAAACTTCCCTTATATCAAACTCAATTAAAAAATTTAAAACAAGAAATAATCGACAACTATCCTTTATCTTATTACGGTCTTGTTTTATTAGCCGAATCTAATAATTTTAAACTGATAAAGTCTCAACTGAGTAAACCTTATTTAGCTGTTGAAAAAGTAACTGAATTTAAAAAAACAGCTATGGATCAAGTAAATTGGCAAAGAATACTGTTACTTGCCAAATGGGGATGGAGTGATGAAGCACAGCTCGAATTAAAATATTACTGGACGCCAACTCAGCTTGAGGCTCGCAAACAACTGCTTGATCAAATTATTGATTTTAACGTGCCCTCATTAAAAATAACTATTATCAATGGTTTTCAAGGAGACTTTTTTTTAAATGAAAAATATTTAAAAGCCGGTTATCCAAAACCCTTTGAGTCATTTGTAAATAAAATTGCAATTAAAACGGGGTTGCCCTCATCGTTGTTGTTTTCGTTAATTCGCCAAGAAAGTGCTTTTTTGCCACAAGTTGTTAGCTCTTCTCAAGCGGTGGGTTTAATGCAAGTGATACCGGCCACAGCGCTTGAAGTGTCAAAAGGTTTGGGGTTAAATATTTCAGATTGGAGTATCGAAGGCGGTGAGCCTGAGAAAAACATTTTAATCGGTTCAACTTATTTAAATCAAATGATCAACTCCTATGAAAAAATAACTCCCTTAGCGCTTGCCGCCTACAACTATGGTCCAACAAGATTAAGCACTTGGCTTGAGCAAAGGCCTACGCTGATCAGCGAAATTAAAGCTTCTGACTCGTCGGGGGGGGGCTTAAATGGAATTTGGATTGATGAGTTGCCGACCTGGGAAACCCAATTTTATGTAAAAGCTATTTTAAGAAATTGGCTGATTTACTTGGTCTTAGAAAAATCTGAGATTAAATATGAGTATAATTTTTGGAAATCTATTTAGACTCAGAAATCTATTTAGACTCAGAAATCTATTTAGACCTAGTTTAACTCCTCTATTAATTTATGAAGCTTCACTTAGGCTTTTGGTTGCATTTTTTTAAGACGAAGGTCTGGGTTTATATTAAAAGTAAGTCTATTTTTTTTATAGATTGGTTGAGTCTGCCCCCGTGATAAGGAACACTTATATTTATGAAAATATATACAGTAAAAACAAAAATAGTGAGTGAAATCTCGGATATTGTAAATGCGGTCCATGCAACTCCCGTCAATACAAAAGTTAAAAAATCAACTTCAATTCAAAAATTAAGTTTAATTGGGCTAAGTATGATCGTCTGGTCATGTTCGAGTTTAAACCCAAAAGCTTCTGATGCCGATAAGTCGACAGGTAACAAACCAGCTGCGCAAGATCAGTCTACAATAGATGTTTCTTCGTACCGAGTAACAGATGCTGAGCCTGAAAAAATTATTGATAAAGAGATTCAGTCAATTCCTGTTGAAATTAATCCTTTAGTTGAAAAATGGATTGCCTATTTTCAAGGTCGAGGGCGACCCCATATGGAAAGATATCTTTCTAGGTCCACACGCTATGTAAAGCTTATGAAGCGTATTCTCAGAGAAAACGGCCTTCCTGATGACTTAATATACATTGCTTTAATTGAATCAGGTTTTAGTAGCCGAGCGGTATCTCACGCATCAGCTGTCGGTTACTGGCAGTTTATTAAGCCCACAGGAAGGCGTTATAATCTTGAGGTGAGTTCGTTAATCGACGAACGAAGAGATCCTGTTTTATCAACTCAGGCAGCCAGTGGTTACTTTAAAGATCTCTATGGGATGTTTGGTTCTTGGTATTTAGCAATGGCGGCCTATAATTCGGGTGAAAACAGAATTCAAAGAGCCATTAATAAAAATTACACGCGAGATTTTTGGAAGTTGGCAGCCAAACGTAAAGCCCTTCCGAAAGAAACTGTCCACTATGTGCCCAAATTTATTGCGGCTAAGCTGATAGCTGAATCACCCGAAAACTATGGTTTTACGGATATTGAGTATGAAAAGCCTTTTGAATTTGAAAAAATTAGTATTGACCATGCCGTTGATCTAAAAGTTATGGCTGAGGCCTTGGGCATGGATTATGATGAGTTTCGGTTACTTAATCCAAAGTATAAAGGCGCCGTAGCTCCTGTTGGACCAAATTCAATTTTAGATTTACGGGTGCCTGTTGGCAAAGTGGCTCTTGCTCTTGAGGTTGCACCTCAGGCTAAAGTTGATATGAGTCAAATTGCCTACTATAAAGCCGAGGATATACAAACCTATCGTGTTAAGCGTGGTGATACATTATCAAAAATTGCTAAAAAATTTAAAACATCAACGGCCATTATTCGTGAGTTAAATGATATCAGACCCAATAAAAGACTTAGGGTAGGGATGCGAATTGATCTTCCTAAAAAGCGATCCAGCCTAAGCCAATCTAAAAATGGTTTAGTTTTGCAGTCTAAAACAGCAGAAAATACGAGGGTAAAATCTACCAATCGGGTCGCTTTAAAGGTTAATAGTAACAATGGTTCAGAAGAGTCCGAAGTGGCTGCCGAAGAAGCAAGGCCTAAATTTTATGTGGTCAGAAAAGGGGATACTCTCACGGGTATTGCAGAAGAATATGAAGTGACTGTTGGTGAGCTTGTAAAATTGAATAAGTTAAAAAAGAGATCTCATCTTATGGTCGGAAAGAAATTAAAACTTCCCGATGTAGAGGATCTTCCTTCGGCTATTTCCGAAAAGGAGGCGCTTAGGCCCAGCCTTTCTAAAAAATCCCCAGACAGACGAATCGCAGGAAACAAGTCAAAGCTCAGACCAGAACCTAGAGCAAAGCTCAAATCAAGAGCGGGAAGTGCAAATTCAAACACCCGAAAATCATTAGTTACCCAAGCTAAAAATAAAGTCACACAATCGGCGCGATTAAGTCAGATGGTACAAAAAAAATATCACCTTGTTAAAAAGGGCGAACACCTAACTTTAATTGCTAATCGTTATGGATTAAGTGTTTCAAAGCTTAGTAAAATGAATAAAATTAGCGATCCTTCAGAGATTCAAGCGGGTCAGAGAATTGTTATTTCGTCCTTTTAGGATTAGGTCTAGGTTACTTTATGAGTTTAGATTCTCAACATTTTACTGAGTCTCGGTTGCCCCTTCAATCCTCGTTTATTTTAGGGTTTTATGGAAAGTTGATTCCGGATTGGTTATTTGAATTGTCTACTCAAATTAAAATAAGCGGAATTATTTTATTTGATTATTCTGTTGCCACAAAGTCCTATGACAATAATATTTCATCTTTAGCTCAGCTAGCTGAGCTTTGCAGTCAAATTCATCAAATGCAGGGAAGCCCTAAAATTTATATTGATCAAGAAGGCGGAAAGGTCCGAAGATTAAAAGAGGCCTTGGGTTTTAAACCTTTCATGTCACATTTTGAATTTCAAAAATTAAATAAACAAGAACAAAAAAATCACCTTTACCCCGCACTCGAACAGCTAAAAAATATAGGGATTGATGTTAATCTTGCTCCCGTTATTGATATTAATTATAACCCTCAAAGCCCCGATATTGGAGTATTTCAAAGATCATTTTCAGGACAAGCCGATCAAGTCAGAAGCTGTGCCCAATCTTGGTTTGATGTGGCAAAAGAACTCGATTTAGAATTATGTTTAAAGCATTATCCTGGTCTTGGCGGGGCTTATCAGAATTCACATAATGAGTTAACTGACCTTTCGGGTTTTGATTTTACAGAACAAGAAAATCTATTTTTTGAATTGTTACCCCAAGTTCCCGGAAAAAATCTTTTACTCAGTCATGCTTTAATTAAAAATTGGGATGATCAGTACCCCGTCTCTATTTCAAAAAAAATAGTTGATCGGATTAAAGTTAAAACTCCTGAAGCTCACCTGATAACGGATGATATGCAAATGCAGGCCCTTCTTGATTTATATGGATTAGACAAAGCCATTGATTTGGCAAATAGGGCAGGAGTTGATGCCATTTGTATTGGTAACAATCTTAAGCCCGAAGAAAGCTTTTTAAAAGCGCTCTCTAGTTTTTTAAAATCTTAGGTAAAGCTCTCAGTTGATTAATAAAATAAAAGTTATATTTTTTATCAGTAAGTAGCGATTTTTCTAAATGCTTTTCATTTGATTTAGGTAGGACAAACTCGATTATTCCAAGTTTGATGGCTTCTTTAATTCTTTGTTCAGCAAAGCTAACCGCTCTGACTTCTCCTGTTAAACCAATTTCTCCAAAAGCTGTGAGTTGAGGTCTGAGTGAAAAGTTACCTTCAGCCGAAAGTAACGCACAGGCAACCGCCAGGTCTGCGGCAGGTTCCCTAATTTCAAGCCCTCCAACCACATTAATATAAAGATCCTCATGTGAAAACCCAATATCTAAATGCTTTTCCATAACCGCGGTTAGCATATGAAGTCGCTGAAGTTCAAAGCCCACGCTTGTTCGCCTTGGCATGGCCATATAAGATTTTAAACTTAAGGCCTGGACTTCGCAGAGTAAAGATCTTGATCCTTCAACCCAAGCAAATACGACCGAACCTTGGGTGTTTTCACTTCGTTGCTCTAAAAATAGTTCAGAAGGATTGGTAACTTCTTTTAAACCTTCGGTTGACATATTAAATACGCCAAGCTCAGATGTGCCACCAAAGCGGTTTTTAAGACTTCTTAAAAGCCTAAAGTTTTGAGTCATATCTCCTTCAAACGATAAAACGGTATCGACCATGTGCTCTAAAACCTTAGGTCCGGCTATGTTACCATCTTTAGTAACATGACCTATTAAAACAATGCTCATCCCTGTTGTTTTAGAAAGTTGCAAGAGTTGGGCAGCACACTCTCTGATTTGAGAAACGGTTCCAGGGGCCGATTGCAAATCAGGGATATAAACGGTTTGGATTGAATCAATAATAAGGACTTCTGGCTTATGGTGTTGAGCCATTTGTAATATAACATCAAGGTTACTTTCGCTTAAAAGAGAAACATACTTAGATTTAATTCCAAGCCTGTGGGCCCTAGCTCCCGTTTGAGCGGTACTTTCTTCTCCTGTGATATAAATAACAGATTTAGAGTCACTTGAAATTCCGCCCGCCATTTGCATTAATAGGGTTGATTTTCCAATGCCAGGGGCTCCGCCCACTAATACAAGTGAGCCCTGTGTTAGGCCTCCCCCTAAAACTCTATCCAGTTCTGAAATTCCCGTTGAGTAACGAACCAGCTGGGTTTGCAAAAACGACTGATCCAGCTGGACTAAAGTTTTAGAACCAAGGGGTTCTTCAACTTTCCACCCACGTAGGGAATGATTTGATTTAGGGGCCTTAACTTCTTCTGTAAGAGAATTCCATGCCCCACAATCACTACAGCGGCCCTCCCACCTTGGTTTTTGGGCGCCGCAATTTTGACAAATAAAAATGGTTTTTGATTTTGATTTCATACTCATGCCATAATGTAGTTTTAGGTAGGGCAATTGAAAATAAAAAAATCAGGATACTTAGCATCATGAAGATTAAAGTAAGCCAAATTATGAAATCGATCTATGTGAGTCGTTTTTTGATTGCTCCCTTATTTTTAATGTCAATGTCTCTTGATGTCGAAAAAATGGCTACGGATTTAAGGCAAACCAGTGATTTAAGTAAAATTAAAGATTGGATTGATCGCTCAAAAGGGCCAAAAAGCCTAGAAGACCCAGAAGATCAAATCGTTTATGATTACTTACAAGCTAATCAATGGCTATCTACCCGTTCTGAGCCAAATATCATAAAAGCGTTAACGGCATTTAAAAGGTTATACACTCAAAATCATTTTGTCTCATTTTATGCGGGGTTAAAGCTTTTTGAAATTCTTAAAGAAAATGTTACCTTGCAAGAATCATTTAAAACCGAAATAGGTGAGGCGGCTGTTGAAGTCATTTTGGATGATTTAGCGATTAAAGCAAGCAACAACTACGAAAAAGTAATCGTTTATCAATATCAATTTGAACACTATTTACAGACTCAGCAAATTAAAAAGTCACAGATAAAACTCAAAGTGCTTAAAAAAAAATTCGCTCCTTTTTTAGACGAAAAATTACGGCTCACATTTGAGCTTAAATTAGCCCCCCATCTTAAAAACAGCCAAAAACAAATTTGTAAAATTAAAAAAATATTTTACTCTCGCTATCCCTCAGATCCACTGGCTAATGACTTTTATGATAATTTTAGCTCACCTATGTGCCCATTTGAGGCCGTAGATTTTAAAGCTCGCCTAAAAACTTTATATTTTTTAGGTCAATTTGAGTTTATTGAAAAAGATATTGAGTTACTATCTTCGAGTGCTCAACTTTCTTATCTGACGGAAAGTGAAAAAATTATTTTGATAGCTGAGCAAAAAATTCGAATGGGAGAATCTGCTAATGCTCTTGAGCTATTATCAAAAATAAAATCTCAACCTTCTGTTTGGTTGTACGAAGTTCAGGCTTTAGCTTATTCTAGGTCAACTCAGTTTGATAAAGCGGCCCAAACTTATCAAAAACTCTATGGGCTTTATAGTCAGTCTAATCAAAAAGCAGGAGCCCTTTTTGACAAAGCATTTGTATATTATCAATCGGGTCAATTTGACTTGGCTCAAAAGAACTTTGAAATACTAATTAAAAAATTTCCAAAATCAAATTGGGCCTCGGGTTCAAATTGGCTTTTGAGCTGGTCCTATTTTTTAGCGGGTAACAATAATAAGGCCATTGAGAAGCTATCATTAATAACAACAACCTCTGATGGTTTAGAAAAGCAAAGAGCCTTGTACTGGTATGCTAGGCTTTTACAAAAGCTGGGACTTCATCCTGCAGCCGAACATATTTGGTATCACCTAGGTCAAGGAAAAGGGGATATTTATAACTATTACTCGCTACTTGCTGATCAGCAAATAGATAAAGCTAATATAACCCGAGGGTATAGTAAGCCTATGGCTGTTTTGATTCCTCAAACCTATGCTTATTGTCAGTTTAAGTCTTGTCTTGATCCTTTAGTAACAGACCAGCCCTTTGATAAAGTGTTAATTGATATTGCTAACTGGCAAGTCGATCCTCAGCATAAAAATATCAATATGACTTTGTCCCAAGATCAAAAAGAATCTGAAACAACACGCTATCCTAGCTCAATTGGCTTTTCAGCTTATAAAAGTAACCTCAAAAACAATCTTGAAGAACAAAAAATAATTGATCAAATTCGATTTTTATTTGCTATTCATGAGCAAGAATTTGGTGAAAAAAGTATTAAACTTTACTATCAAAACCTAAAAAATATGGATTTAAAAATTAAGTTACTACAAACCTTTGAAGAACTTAAATATTTTCATTTGTCTGCCAGATTTGCTGAGTTACTTATAGGACAAGCTAAAAATTACGAGCAGTTTAAACAGCTTTTACAGTTATCTATGCCTAAAGCCTATGAACCAGCCGTTCAGGCGGCCTCTAAAGACTTTCAAGTTGAGCCTTCGTTTTTATGGGCCATTATGAGGACAGAAAGTTTTTTTAATTTTAAGGCCGAATCCCCCGTCCACGCAAAAGGGTTAATGCAGCTTATGCCTCAAACCGCCGAAAAAATATCAAGTCTTATCAATTACAAACTTGAAAATAGCGAGACCGATTTGTTTAATTCAGATACCAATATTTATCTAGGGGCGGGCTATTTAGCAAGGTTACTAAAACAGTTTAATGGCAATTTGGCTTTAACAGCCGCGGCCTATAATGCGGGGCCTCACCGAGTGCAGACATGGCTTTCAAGGTTTGGTTACTTTGATCAGGATTATTTTATCGAAAATATTCCGTTTCAGGAAACGCGAAATTACGTTAGAAAAGTTATATCCGCTTATTCGCATTATTCAAAAACTCAGCCTCAATTGATTTATCAAATAAGAGTGAGTGAGTCTATTCGGCAGCCTGTTGAAAAAGAAAACTGGAACCCTATAAAGTAAATGATGTTTAAAAAATTTTTTAGATTATTTTTATTTTTTGTTGTCGTTGGATTTTTGGTTCATTTTTTATATTTTATTCAAATTATGGCACCCGGAAAAGCCACCGATGAAGAAGTTGAAATAACCCAATCAAATGTAATTAATGAACTAAATAATAATAAATTGCCCTATAGCCAAGTTCTAAATAAGTTAACCCAAATTGTAACTTTAAACAACTTAGAGCCTACGCAATTTGATAAAGAACATAATAAAAAAGACACATTTTTAGGCCATCTAACAGTAACAAGTAAGGGTTTTTTTATAACGGCCATATTTATTTTTTTTCAATTTACTATCTTTGTTATTGCTTTTTTAATGGGGGGATGGGTAAAATTTTTATTTGGTCAGATATCTGATATTCTTTTTTCAGTGCCTACTCTTTTTATTATTCCCGCCTCAATATTGTTACTCGAAATTCAAAATGGTGAGCTTAATATTTGGAGTAAATACTTAATGGCTGGCTTTTTTTTATCTTTTCGACCTTCGATTTTGCTTAGCCAAATATACATTAATAATTTTATTATTTTTAAAAAACAACATTACTCAAGAACCTGGTTTTCTTTTGGGGGCGGGGATATCAAATTTATTTTAACTTGGTCACTTCCCTCACTTATGGTTAGTCTTATTCAAATCATGCCGCAAATATTAGTGCATCTTATATCAGGTAGCGTATTGGTTGAAACTTTATTTAGATTGCCAGGGATGGGATATCTTTTTGTTCAATCCTTGCAATATCGAGATTGGGATTTAATTTGGATATATGTTTTACTTATAGGATCTCTTATTTATTTATTTCAATGGATGGCAGATGAGCTGGTTCAAATGCTTGATCCTCGTTTAAAGATGTCCTATGAAGAATAAAAATCTAATTTTACTGTTTCTTGGGGTCTTGTTTTCGGGGTTGTTAATCCCAACTGAATATTTACAACCACAATACGAATTTATTTTACAGTCGCCAAGTTTTAATTTTTTATTAGGGACTGATGATTTAGGAAGATCAAACTTTTTTAATCTCTATCATGCAATGAGCTTATCCCTATTTATTTCATCAGTGGCACTCGGGTGTGCTTTAGTTTTTTCACTTATAGTTAGTATATTTTCATTATTTAATAAAAAAAATGAATTTATTTTTATGAGAATAATAGATTTTTTAGATATGATTCCGGGAATTGTTTGGGTTTCGCTTATCATGGGAGTTTTTGGTGTAGGTCTTAATCAGCTTGAAAGAACAGCTATTTATATTTTAAGTTTAGCTTTTGTTTTTTTCCCATCTCTTTACAAAGGCTTAAGGGCCATAGGTTTAGAGGTTCTGAGTTTGCCTCATATAGAAGGAGCTAAAGCTATTGGTAATAGTAAATATTACATTTTTAAAAATCATATGTGGAGTTATCTTTGGTCTGGTTTTGAACCCGTGTTTTTTTCTAAATGGGTTTCTATCATTTTAACAGAAAGCTTTATTAGCTTTTTAGGATTCGGGATTAGGCCGCCACAAGCAAGCATGGGGACTTTATTATACCGAAGTTGGCAAAATTATTATTCCTCGCCGTATTTATTTTGGGTAACGGGAATAGTTTTTTGGTTACTTATCGTATGCATTCGAAAATTGAGCCCCTTCCTTGACAGAAGGGGACTCAAAGCGCAGGAAACAGATCAATAATTCAGCGGATCAAACATGCCGAAAATGGGCACTAAGCACTGATTGCGTTTGAGGGATTTCATAGATCTCAAACCAAATAGACGTAAAGCCTGTTAATAAAGTGAGTTACTTAATTAACCACCAAACGTCTTATTCAAGAGGCCAAGTGCAGAATTTGCGGACTGATTCGCCTGAGCAAGCACAGATATTCCAGCCTGCATTAATATATTATTTCGGGTCATTTCAGAAGTTTCTTCGGCAACATCAACATCACGAATTCGTGAGTTTGCAGCTGATAAGTTTTCTACTGAGTTTTGAATATTTGAAACAGTTGTAGCAAGTCGGTTTTGCAAAGCTCCAAAGTCGGCTCTCATCGCAGAAACGCTCATAATGGCGTTATCTACAGCTGTAAGCGAATTTTGTGCCGAGGCCTTATCAGCCACTGACGTTAAGTTTACACCTAACGAAGCCGAACTTGCGTCTGCTTTTGAAGAGTCAAATGATATTCTATCAATTTCTGGATTATTTCTAATTCCAACTTGAAAATCCATAATTGAACCGACACCTGCAAGTAACTGGGTTCCATTAAACTCAGTTGCTGAGGCAATGCGGTCAACTTCATTAACAAGCTGATCATATTCAACATTTAAAAACTGTCTTTCGACGGGACCAATCGTATCAGAAGCGGATTGAACAGAAAGCTCTCTTAATCTAATTAAGATCGAACTTATTTCGTTCATGGCACCTTCTGCCACTTGCACTAACGAAATTCCGTCGTTACCATTTCTTACGGATTGTTTAAGCCCTCGAATTTGAGCTCTTAGGTTTTCGGAAATAGCTAATCCCGCAGCATCATCGCCAGCACGATTAATCCGGTAACCCGAAGCAAGTCTTTCCATGCTCTTATCTAGATTCATCTTCGTGCCCCACAGAACCCTCTGTGCGTTTAGCGACGAAGTATTGGTGTTAATACGTAACCCCATAACGTCCTCCTTCCTTGAGAATTCGGCAAGATGCCGATGAGCCTTCATGGCTCTAAGGGAATTTCCCTTAACTTACTGATCGGGCCCACAGAAAAATACATTATGGTTTCTACGTTATTTATTAAAAATCTAATCCAAGGTCTGTAAAAAGACTGCTTTTTGATTAAAATTCTAGGCCAAGGTTTGTGTTTTTTCTGGCCTTATGTCTTAATCCGGGGCCCACTCCCACCTGGTTACGATTGTTTTTTAGCACCAACTACTTAGTTAATGCTAAAAATACTTGTATAGATCGCAGGTGATCGCAGGTGATCTACTCTTTTGATTCTTGAGGCACGGCCATCCATGGCCTCTGCAAGCGGGGTAGGCTGTCCTTGCGCTTGAGGCCTCAAGAATCAAAAGAGTAGATCATCTGCGATCTCTCCTGGGTTTTTCTAGATCAGTTTTTGGGAAAATAATTTTTCAGCACTAACTCTTTAAATCTAATTTTTTAAATATAATAAATTAAATTTTAAGGGGCTATCCTGGTTTGAATTATGATTTTATCAACTTCGGGATTAGCATCAATAAAAGGAGTAATTCGAATTGAATAGGTTACTCCTGATTTTAAAGTAGGTGGAGCGTTGCTAGGGACATTAAAATTATTAAACCAATAAGGCCCATCATACTGAGCGGCCCTGGTTTGAGCAGAAAATGATTTATTCCAAAACCAAGCAAACCCAGAGTCTTCAGAAATATCTACCCAAAAATGAGTGGCACTTCCTGAGTATGACCATGAAATTGAAAGTTTAGGGTTTGAAGAAGTTAAATAAAACTCCGTTGTCTGCGATAAGGTTTGAGGTAACACGTTGTTACCATTAAAACCTGTTACTCTAAGATAGTATTTTTTTCCAGTTGTTAAAGAGTTTAAAATCTCAGGAGAATTTGGGGTTCCCTTATTCCATTTGGCATTGCTGTAGACTAATGATCTTTGTGTTGAAGGTAGATTTGTGTTCCAAAACCATGAAAAATTGGGATCATCTGATAGGTCAATCCAAAATTGTGTGGCTAAACCTTCTGAATAGCTCCATTCAAATCGAATATCACCACTGTCTTGAATGATTGAGTGGTTGAGTGGTGAGGTGATAACAATGGGACGTTCCTCGGGAGCTTTGGGCGGCGGCGGCGGCGGCGGCGGCTCTGGTATAACTTTTTCTGCTGGGGTAAGAAAAAAACTATATTCATTAATTTCATAGTCCCATTCAACTCTAGGGGCATCGGGGCGGGTCGGGGTTGTTGGGTTACTCGTAATATATAGAGTTAGTTTTGAGGGGTTAGGCAAGTGACCGTCAACTGTTTTGGCAAATCCTGCATTATGATTAAGAGGGTAGTGTGTATCAAAGCGATCAATATGTCTGATCGTTGTCCAGCTTCCTTGCCCCTTTAAAAGTAAATCAAAATTAATAGAGCCAATTTGTATGAAACTATCATCGTCAGACGCTCTAAGCATATATAAAGTTTGATAATCTGAACTTAAAACAAAATCAGCATTTCGAAACGACTGAATATGACTATTTATAAGCCCAACATTATGAAGCTCAATAGGTCCTGAAATTAGTTTTGGCCCCTGATTTATGTCAAATTCTAAAAATGAATATTCTTTTGCGTAGACAGAGGTTTTAAACTTATCTCCTTGGGTGTAAAAAAGTACAATGTTACCATTACTTTTTTTAATTAAAGAGGGTTGCCCAATGCCCCACTCGGTTCGACTCGAAAAAGGTAAAATAGGTTTATCAAACTTAATCCACGGACCAGCTAATGAATTAGAAAATGCAACACCTGTTTGATTATGCATGCTGCATTCTTGAGGACTTGTGTGACAAACAAATTGACCGTCCCCATTGGCATCATTCCAGTCCTCACCCAGATAGGCCATAAGATACTGATACTCTTGCCCATTAAATAATGTTTTTGTCTTAATAATTGAGGGATCGCAAACGTGGTAACCATCCCATGAAGTTTTATTATCTGAATTATTTAGAGTAACATGATTTAAACTATTGCCAATAAAGTAAGAAATAACATCTCTAAATTCGCCCGGATTAGATGTATTGCTGCATGTCCACATATGCCTTGTGCCATTGTCAAAAATAACTGAGGGAGCATAATTATAAGTTAAATCGTTTAATCCAACAAAGTTGATTTCATTTTTAATTACATTGTTGTCGGTTTGATCGTCGGATTGATTATTGTTGTTATCATTTTTACTTTGGGTGTCAGTCATTTTAAAGCCATTGCAGTTTTGAAATAAAAGGGCAAAGCTGATAATCATTAAGCTGAGCAAAGTCGTACGAATAGTCATTTGTTTACCCCTATGTTCCCAATTTCATGCACATTTTATTTTAACTTAATATTTGTCCAAATATATATATAAAAATAAAATATGTATCATAATAGTTCAAAACAGCAAAATCACACAGGGGCTAAATCATACAAAACGGTTAAAACACACAAGATCTAAATCGCACAAAACGGTAAAATCACACAAAACGGTAAAATCACATAACAGGGTAAAATCTTGGATTCAATACAAAAAACTCTAATGTTAATCTTAGAGTTTTTTAAACTTAAATTTTATGATCCTAGGTAAAGATTTATCATCTTAAAAGGCAAATTCGAGCTGATTGACTTTCATGTATTGATAAGTGGCAAGCCCTGCAAGTACGGCAATTAAAAATCGATTACGTTTTAAAAAACTGGGTTTACTAGCTGCTGTATCAAATGATGTATGCGTTAATGCATTTTCTGACCAGCTGTCTTTGGTAACAGATAAGTCTTCCCATAAAATAAATCTTTGTGTTTGTTTAATTAGCATAAATGAGTTCCATCTAAAATCGTTGGCTGAGCCTCTGATCCAATTTAAGTGCGATTTGATTTGAGTCACATTATTTAAAAATTCATTAAAGGTTCCAGAAAAAATATAAGGAGCCCAAAGGCTCGAAACCAGAGTCCACTCATAGGTTTTGTTAAAATCAACATTTGTAAATTCTGTTACCTTTTGCCCATTTATAAACAAAACAAAATCCTCTCCGCCTTTTTGACCTTTTATCCAGCTTATCATATGGCTTAGTTTTAAGTATTGCTCCTCAAGCTCCTTATCTCCATCAAGTTGAATTGTTTCTAATTGAGTGTTCATGGTTTTAATCCATTTTACATCATTTGTTGGCGTCATCTCACTTATGCGTTTAAGCAATAGGTTTTGAAACCTTTTGGTAGCTGGAGTTTTTTTAAGTTCAAGTGTTTTAATATAAAATGCTTTTAACTGTCGGTATTGCTCAGATTCAGATTTATAATTTGAGGTTAATATAGCTTCAAGTTTAAGTTCATAATTTTCGGGTATAAAATCGGTTTGGAGTTTTTGTTCTATCCATTTTTGAGGGGTTATAAATTGAGAATGGCTTTTTAAGAAAGCATAATATTCGACAAGATTTGTTTCGGGAGCTCTAAAAAGTACGTGTTCATTAGCTTCCGAAGGGGGGAGGGCATAGGCCAAAGCATTTAGACCGCTTAATTGTAGTAACAATAAAAATACAGCTTTCATAAGGCGCTCCCTTGAATTTTTTCAATTTTCGATTTTAATTTAAATACTTTTTTTTGATTTTTATTAAGTCTTACTTTTTTGCTTTTAAGGACGGCAAAAACAGGCTGCGAAAGCATTTCGATGTGCTTATTTTGCCCTTCTTCAATCAGCGCCGAAAAGTATGACAAATCAGGTGCGTTTCTAATAATTTTTATATTTTTTAAAGCTAATTGCCTTTTGCCATTAAGTGTTTGAGACGATGAATATAAATCGGCTCGTGCCGCCCTTTCGACAAGATTACTAATCGAGTCAATATTTTCGATTTCCAAAGGAATTAAGACATAGCCCTCCGGAATATACCCAGACAAATACTCTTGGCTTTGTTCTTGGTTTTGACCATGATTTAGATTTTCAGAAGCCACGGGGTTGCTTTGCTTAGTTTTATTATTAAATAGAGGTGCAACTATAATAATTAAACTGACCACAAGGGTAACGATAATTGTTAGCCTTGCATTTTTATCTTCTAGATATTTTTTAAATCCGATTATTAATTCACTCATAAATATTTTCTTGAATAGGTTTTTTATTTGTTTTGAGGGCATTTTTAACTCCCTGCTCAAAGCTTGTGATAAATATGAGCAGCACTAAAAAAAATAAAATGAGTTCGATAAAGATTTGTCCGCGCTGAGCAATGGTTTTATTATACTTTCTGCTGCTAATGAGCTTTCTGAAGCTTTTATGAGCGTTGCTGAGCAGCCATTCATAATCGACAAATGATCGTTTTTTAGATTTGATGAGCCATTGGGACTTATCCATTTTTTAACCTCCGCAGTTTGACGAGCTTGAACCTTCCATTCGAGGGCTACTTTTTGAGATTGTTCAATATTGGGGCTAAGTTCGTATTGCCTAAAAAACTGACCTGGGTTTGATATCCGGACGGGGTGAGTAAAGCTCATGCTTTTTGGTCGAATCCACTGAATATTGTATGAATTAACAAGGTTATTACTTTTGTTTATCGCCTTTTTAATATGGTTAATTGATTTAACTATTCCTCCCGTTTTAATCATCAATATTTGAGCCAGTAAAGCTGTCTGCTTGGCCTTTAAAGCCCTTCCAAGAGTTTGGGTTATGTCGTTCAAAACTTTACCATATCCATAGGTCGAAGGAGTTAACATAAGGGTTTTGGCTACTAGATTTGCTTGTTGTAGCCTTTTCATGGGTTGGTTTAACTGTAATAGGCTTTGAGTTTGATCGGCTACTGAACTTTGAATTTTTAAAAGACCAATTCGGCAATGATTTCTTGAGGATTTATTAATTTTAATGTGCCCCATTTGACCCATAAATAAATAATAGGATAGGGCAAACAGAGGAAGTAAAATAAGTAACCCAATAAGTGCTGATCCATTTTGCGAATCAAGGCGGTTTTTAAGCTGGCGTGGATGTTGATGATAAGGCCGAGATAAGCTGAAATTGAACTTATGAGAGAGATAGAGATAAGGATAAAAGTAAAAATAATTAGCGCGAGAGTGAGCTTGCGAGCGATTAGGGTAGGCAGAGCTAAGTTTGTGGTGACACATAAATATATATCCTATTTTGACAAATATTTTATTTAACAAATGGGAGTTGAGAGTTAACCGTCCATTTTAAATTTATGCCGTTTGATCGAAATGAATTTTCAAAGGGGTCTAATTTAATTAAAAAATCAATTCGGGGAGAGCTATGATGGGAGATCTGAATTTGAAAGTTTTTAAGTCCTACGTTTTTAAAAATAGAACCTATTTTAAATCGAAAAGCGTTATTGCATTGGGCTTTTGAGTAAGTAGATTGATAACAGGCCGCGAGTTCATCACTAAAATAATAAGAGTGGTTATAGGCTAAATATAAAGGGATGGTCTTAATAACAAGTATAACCAATAAAGTAATAACCGTAAGCCCTAAAGTTGTTTCAATAACGCTAGCCCCTTTTTGAGAGCTTAAGGGGGCTAGCGTTTTAAAATTAAAAATGTGGCTTGTATTAGTTATCATTAAAAAGTGTATTAATATCTTTTTTTTCGGTTAAACCTTGTTCTGCCCGAGGGGCCCTGATTCCAGAAGTGTTAGAGCCTATACTGTTGGCAATCTGAGCAAATTTATAACGGATACTTTGTCCAACAAATTGCATCACTGTAATTCCGGCAATGGCAACAAAGCTAACAATCAGTAAATATTCAATTAACCCCTGACCTTTTTGATTTAATTTATTGCTATTAATTGGCATTGGGTGATTGGCTTTTGGGAGAAGTGCTTTGAATGGTCGGTTTGTTTTTGCGTTCATTTGATTGGCCTCCTTATTGTTGTGGTTACAGCTAAAATGCAAATGGGCGGGAGGAGTTAATTTTAAATAATTCGAGATAAGTCTATTTTAAAAGCGTTGATTCCGAACTGTGGGCAGCTTATTGCGGACGAAAATAAACTTTTAATTTGAAAAAAATTGGGTGTATGGGCGATGAGTTACAAAAAAACTCTATTGATAGTCGGGCAAGGTTAAGGTAATTTTTGATTGAAAATATTTTTAACAAAGAATTATACACATAAGGGGTTGGAATGGCTGAAAAAGTAAAACTATCAAAAGATGGCAGTTCAATTGATTTTGTTCAGTCTGATAGCATACCCTCTTCGGTTAAAAAATTTAGACAGGGGCCTGAGATTGAAGGATTTTATCGTTTTGTTTATGAAAATGACCTACAAAAAGAAGCCTTAGTTATTTTAGAAAAAATTATTTTGGCCCGTAAAGAAAAGAAAAAATCTGTTCTTGTAAAAAAATAAAAGATTTTGTTGTAACGCAATCGTTCGGTTTTATTAATAGTTGTTAGGCATTTTGCATTATGCCTATAATTTTTATCTTCCTATGGAATTAACCATGGGCTTACGAACTAAGGAGATATCTCGATGTTTAAAGGTCTACTGTTTGCAGCAAGTTTAATGGTTAGTATTGTTAGTTTTGCTTCGCCCAAGGTGGGTGACTCAGTAACTTTTCAAGGGGTGTTTGCTGGTGGTGGCGGCGGTTCAATTGATTTTGAACAAAGCATGACGATTACAAAAATGAATGCCACTGAGATTGGTCTGGCTACAAGCCTAACCGTTGATGGCAATACAGATAATCAAGATGGAACGATGAAAATCGATGAGTATTTAAGCACAGATATGATTTCGCTTATTATGACTCATTGCACTCAAGAGGGTGGCAAAATTGAAATGGTTGAGGTTGTTGCGGGTCAATTTGAAACCTGCGTTTTTGCTCAAGATGAAGTTCAAAAGGTTTGGATTGGACAGGTTCCGTTTGGAATTGTTAAGCAGATTATGCTTGATGAAATGAAAAACACAATTTCGGTCGAAGTTAAATCTTATACATTTGCTAAGTAGTAAAGTTAAATCTTATACATTTGCAAAGTGTGGAGTTTTAATAGGTAAAAGGGGGGCTTGTTCCCCTTTTCTTTTTTTTGCTCTGCGTGAAGTTGCTGACATGACAATAATTTGAGTCTCGCTCTATTGTTAGAGTACCTTAAAATAAGATTTTTGGATTAACTTTTCTTTGGAGGTGCGTATGGCTTTTGATGTGAGCAAATCAAGCTTTCTAAAATGGTCAGAACTAGAAAATTCAGGATTAATTAATTCAGAAATAATCAATTCAGAGTTAAATTTAAATAATTTAAAAAGCTTATCTCCTAGGTCTGTTGTTACCCCAGATATGGCCAGAAAACTCCTGATCCAATCGGGAGTGATTTTAAAGCCTAAAACAATTTCGTTTCAAATGCTCAAGGGAGGCGTTGCAAAAACAAGCTCGGCCCTTTCGATTGCCATCAGAGCAAGCCACTATGGTTACCGTGTTTTATTAGTTGATTTAGATCAACAGGCTAATTTGTCTTATGCTTTAGGTGAGTTAAAAGAATCTTCATATGTTTGGCTTGATATTGCCGAAAAAAAAATCAATATCACTGAGGCTATCGTATCGGTGATGCCAAATTTAGATTTGATTCCTTCAAATTTAAATAATTCTGTTTTAGAAAAGGTTTTAATTCGATCTCATCGTAATTGGATGATGAGCGTAAAAGGCCCGCTCGAAGAGATTAAAAATAATTATGATTGGATAATCATAGACACTGCCCCCAGTTTAACTGTTGTTAATTCGGCTGTTACTTGCGCCAGCCAATGTGTCGTGCTGCCGGTTACTCCCGATCCATTTGCCATTATGGGTTTATCAAAGCATTTAGAAGAGTTAAAAGAAATTGAATCAGATTTTGATCTTAAAGGGCTTGATAAAAAGATTTTATTTACACGGTTTGATGCTCGTGAAAGCTTAAGCCAAAAGTATTTATTTGAATGCGCCGAAAAGTATCCGGATTTCATGCTAGACAGTTATATTCGTAACACAGCTGAAATAAAAAAGTCGGTTCAAGAAAAGCGCGATATTTTTAAAACATCAACCACGGCCAAGCTTGATTATGATTTAGTAACTCGCGAACTAATGAGTTTACAATAAGTACTTATTTAACAAATGAGTTTAACCTGAGGGAGAATATACGTTATGCCAAGTTTTAAAGACAAAAATTCAAAAAGGGATTTTGCGGCGACTCAAGCTAAAAAAAGACGACCCACCGAGGATTTGAAAAAGAATAATGATAAAGAATCTTCGTATGGCAGAGAGAGAGATAAAGAAACTGTGCCTAATCAAACTATGCACAAAGAACATATGCACAAGGATACTATGCATGAAGAAGTTATGCATAAAGAAACTGAGATTAAGGTTGTTCATGTCGATTCAAATTTAAATGATAATGAGGCGGGTTTTCGAAATCAAAGAGAGGAAGTGCTTAGTTCAGATGGTTTAAATGAGAAATCTTTGGGGTTGAAAAATAATAAAAATAGTTTTGATCAGGTCAATGCTTTTGATGAGGAGCCTGATATGAGTCATGAAATCAATGCGGAGGCTAATACTAATACTCATACTGATGCCGATAGTGATAGTGGGTTTGAGATGGGTCGTGATGCGAAGCCTGAGACGGAAACTGACACCGAGACCGAGACTGATGCAGAGACTGATAATAGCTTTGAAGAAACCGAGAAAGAAGAAAAAATTGAAATTCACTTTCCGGGTGATCATGTTTTGCGGAAGGTGATACCATCTGTATTTGATCTTAGTGAGGCCGTTTTGACAGATTGGATGCAGGATAAAAATTTTGAATCGTTACCTATTCAAAATCCATTTGTTAGATTTGCCGCTAAAAAAGGTTTACGTCAGGCTAAGACTATCGAAAAAAAGGTGCTTGAGCACCCGGTTACCGAAAAAGTGGTTACTAAGCTTTTTGAGGCGGGTATAAAGGCCCAAACGATTGTTGATAATATTAAAAGTAAAACCAAATAGGCGTTAATTAAAATTTTTAATGTTGACCCAAGTTCAAGGGGTAAGTGCACACTAGGCTCGCGCAAGAGACTCATGAAATTCTTTATCAATTCTCCGTGTGGTAACTGAGAATTGTTTTTGAATTTCACTTCTGACTCAACAACTATTTATGCTTTTGGATTGCGCAAAAGGTGCACTCGTTTTTGAATTCGGCTCTAATTCATGTCTAATTTATGTCGAAAGGCTTGGGAAGCTAATTTTTAAACTGCTCAAGTTGTGATTTAAGCTCAGCCAGAAGAGTTTTTACTTCTATTAGAGAGGCTTCTGATAGGGGTACGGAATTAAGTCCTTTAGTCGATTGGCTAAAGCTGTTGGTTTTGCCTTTCGTTTTGGCTTCGTTTTGGTTTTCGGTACATTTGGTGTTAATTAGCTCCCAGTCAGAAAAGGCATTTTGAAGATCTTGAAAAGTAGCTTCCCATTTTTTATTGGCCCCTCCTCCTTCTTTGTTAGGCATAGGGGCTTGTGAATCTGAAGGCTGTAGAGACATTAGCGATGAGTCAACAGATGGGTCGTCTACAGGGGGGGGGGCAGGGAATATGCCATGCGGCTTATCCGGTATTATTGTAGCTTCTTTTTTAAATTTATTATTCATATAAAGTATCAACTATCATGGTACTTTTTATGTCTTAAGATCAAGCATAATTTGACATTACATAGATTTTAAAACAAGATACCTGTTACTTTTCTAATTATGCCAATTGGCTCTTTGGCTCACTTTAAAATTTAATAACTGTTACCGGAGGTTATATGTCTCATGAAATTATTTATACAATGAAGGGTGTGAGTAAAATCGTTCCCCCTCAGAGGTATATTTTAAAAAATATTTATTTGTCTTATTTTTATGGGGCTAAAATTGGGGTTTTGGGCCTTAATGGATCTGGAAAATCAACTTTATTAAAAATAATGGCTGGCGTTGACAAAGACTTTTTGGGCGAAGCCTTTCCGGCTCGTAAAATGAAAGTGGGTTACTTAGAGCAAGAGCCAAAACTTGATGAAAAGCTTACGGTTAAAGAAAATATTTTTGCTGGTATGGGGGATTTGCCCTTATGGATGAGCGAATTTGAGAAGATTTCTAAACAATTTGAAGACCCTGATTTAAATCCTGATGATATGGATAAGCTCATTGCCAAACAAGGAGAGCTTCAAGAAAAAATTGAGTCCGTTGGGGGATGGGATGTTGATCAAAAAATTGATCAGGCCATGCAAGCACTTCGATGCCCCGAGGCCGAGTTGGCGGTAACACATTTATCAGGTGGCGAGCGAAGGCGGGTAGCCCTTTGTAGATTGTTACTATCAGAGCCCGATATTTTGTTGCTCGATGAGCCCACGAATCACTTGGATGCAGAAAGCGTGCATTGGCTTGAAAGATTTTTAGCTACATTTCCGGGGACAGTCATTGCTGTTACCCATGATCGGTATTTTTTAGATAATGTTGCCGAGTGGATATTAGAGCTAGATCGAGGAGAGGGAATTCCATTTAAGGGTAACTATTCGGCTTGGTTAAGACACAAAGACGAGCGGATTAGGCAAGAAAATCAATCTGACGCCAAAAGATCAAAAACTTTGCAGCGCGAACTTGAATGGGTCAATATGGCGCCTAAGGCTCGGCAATCTAAGTCAAAAGCGCGTATTTCTAATTACGAAAATTTATTAAAAGAGCCATCATCTGATCGTCTTCAAGAGCTTTCAATCTATATACCTGCAGGTCCCAGACTTGGGGATTTAGTTATAAATGCTGAGCATGTAAAAAAGGCGTTTGACCATAAGTTATTATTTGAAGATATGAATTTTTCTCTTCCTAAGGGGGCCATTGTTGGTGTTGTTGGGCCAAATGGTGTAGGAAAGTCAACCCTGTTTAGGATGATCGTTGGCCAGCAAAAAGCTGACTCGGGAGCATTTAAGGTCGGAGAAACAGTTAAAATTAGTTATGTCGATCAAAGCCGAGAAACTTTAAATTCTGATAAAACCGTTTTCGAAGAAATTTGTGATGGGCAGGATATTGTTAAGCTGGGGGCCCGAGAGATCAATGGTAGACAGTATGTTTCGTGGTTTAACTTTTCAGGAGAGTCTCAGCAAAAAAAGGTGGGTCAGCTTTCTGGGGGTGAGCGAAACCGTGTTCATTTGGCAAAAACTTTAAAGCAGGGCGGTAACTTGCTTTTGCTCGATGAGCCTACAAATGATCTTGATGTTAATACGATGAGAGCCCTAGAAGATGCGCTTATCGAATTTGGCGGATCAGTCGTTGTTATTTCCCATGATCGTTGGTTTTTAGACCGAATTTGTACCCATCTTTTAGTTTTTGAAGGTGATTCGCAGGTGAACTTTTTTAATGGAAACTTTACGGATTACGAGGAGGACCTTAAAAAGCGTTTTGGAGATGCCGCCTTAACTCCTAAAAAAATTAGATTTAGACCCTTGCCTCAATAGTATAATTGTTTTTTTGATACACAATTGTTTGTAAAGTAAACTTGATATAAAATAAGTATAAGTATAATTATCATTATATTTCAATATGTTGCGGTGTTTGAAAGTAAGCTTTGCCTTTGGTATCCAATCGGATACCTTTAAACAGTGGGAGCTGCACCGAAACACCTTTTGATTATGAAGCCATAAAGGGGAAAAAGCCTTTTAGAGAATGGCTAGACGAGCTTGATTTTACTGTTGCGTTTAGAATTTAAACTAGAATTAACAGGGTGGCACTAGGAAGTCTTGGTAATGTGAAACCTGTTGGACAGGGCGTTGGTGAGTTGAGAGGTCAATTCGGTTCGGGATATAGAGTTTATTTTGTTCAACATAGGGAAGACATTGTCGTTCTTCTTTGTGGTGGGGACAAAAGCTCACAAAGTGACGATATTGAAACGGCCAAACTCTATTGGTCGGATTACAAAAGGAGAAACAATGCTTAAAGTTAAAGCTGGAGTCTCTCACAAAGAATGGTTAATTGAAAAACTAAAAAAAGTGAGGACTTTCAAAGGGAATATCTTAAAGCCTCTATTGAAGAAAATTGGGATATGCCAGAAGCCATTTTGATGGCTATTGGTGAAATTGCCGAAGCTCGTGGTTATGAGGCGTTGGCTAAAGAAGCTGGTTTAAGTCAAAAATCACTCTATAAGATTTTAGACCAACAAAAACAAGCTAAACCAAGATTTGAGACAATCGCTCAGCTTATCCAGGCTCTTGGGCTTCGTTTTACCGTTGAGCCGATCCAGAAAGCCAAGATTAGCTAAATCATACCCACCTGTTTAAAAAGAGATTTCTAATGGATCAATAGTAACAATATGATCATATTGTTACTATTCAAAAATGAGAAGCTTTAGTTTATGAAATTTTTGCTTATCCCTTGCACACCTAGGGGGCTGCTTATCTGTGGAGATGATCGCTAAAAAAGGGGGGAGGGAGTATGTGGGAATCAAGCACTCAAGAGGGATCAATATGAGAGACCGAACTTAAGTGATTTTTTATTGTTTATGCAGGAGATATGATTGCAGATTTTTTTGCGTATAGGTAAGACTGATTTTTTTAGTGACAAAACTTTTAATAAATTCAATGATTACGTGTTTTTAAAATTTGTACCATACAATTATACTTCAATACGTCGGGGAGTAGCGCAGTCTGGTAGCGCACCTGCCTTGGGAGCAGGGGGTCGCAGGTTCAAATCCTGTCTCCCCGACCAATTTCAAATTTGACTCTTTTGGGGTATAAATTCCATGATTCATAATCAGGTTCGATGCAAGGATTTATACGCGTTTTCTTGTATCATCAGAAAACGCTGTAAACCATTCTGGTTCTCATTTAAAGCATATTGAAAAATAGGATTTAATAATGCCTAGTAAAAAAGAAAAGATAGAAATTAAGCAATTTTTAAAAGTCTTTTTTGAACAAGAAGACAATATCCAATTTCATTTTCTTAAAAAGAGCAAAATTAATTCTGAGTTTGAATACAAAATACCATTTAAGACAAAGAAAAAAACGAGTACTAAAAAAATTCAGGCATTGCAGAAGAATATTCAACAAGAGATGGGAATTCCATGGCAGTTTGAGCATTGGAGTAAATTCATTGGTAAAACAACTCCAGAATCAAAAGTTTATAAAATTCCTTTTTTAGATACAGAAGATATTGAAGTTAAAAATCCATGGAGAGTTTGTCCTATCGGTGAACACTGGGTTCGCAGACACCCAAAATACCTGCGCTCGGGGAGAGTAACAAGTCACGATGGACATTGTCGTAAAAATCCGTCAAAAAAAGATTTACTAGGTGCTGATGAAATGGATCTTATCGCAACCAAGAAAATCTTTCTTAACCCGAAAGTTATGGTGTCTAGTAAAAATTTGGGATTAGGTTTAAGTTTAGAGAATCAGAATCGATATGATGTGCTTATTTCTGGATGGACTGCGTATTGGAATGATATTTTTAGGCCAGATAATCCCTTGCACCCCAATCATGTGAAGGCATTGATTGCCACAGAATCAACTTTCAATCCAAAAGCAAAAGCTTTTAATCCTAAACCAATTGGAATGGCAAGGGGATTGATGCAATTAACAGAAAGAACTACAAGATGGGCCAAGAACTACAAAGTTCGAGAATACAGAAATCACTATATTGATCTTGAAAATGAAGATTTATGGGATCCCAACTATAATATCGCGTTTGGAATAAGGCATCTTTTCAGAAAAAGAGAAACCGCTAAATGGGCACTAAAAAAAGAACCAACATGGCTTGAAGTGTTAATGGATTATAAGGGAAAGTTGCGAAGTAATACATCAGAAACAAAAGAAGTTAGAGAAAAATTGCAAAAATTATTTGAGACCTTAGGAATGAAAGAGTGAAGATAATCATCACTGTCTTGGCATTATTTTTATTTTCCAATCTTTTTGCAAAAGAGAACGCAACTTGGATTAAGAGTGCTTACTTTAGAGGCTACGATCCGATCACCAAGAAAGTTTATAGCACAAAAGATGTTGAACAGCTTGCTGAAAGATTAAAAACAAATAACCTCAAATATGCTTATATTTTTGCTGGCCCCTATCAAAAAAGTGGACATTTACCTGATTATGCTTTTTCAAAAAAAGCAAAAGAAAATATTGCAATTCTTAAAAAGATATATCCAGAAGTAAAGATTTTGCCTTGGATAGGAGGAATTCAAAATAAGACAGTTTCTCTTGAGCGAAAGGGATGGGTAAAAAATGCAATTACTGATACAGTAAGACTTATTAAAATGATGCCCGTTGATGGAATACATTTAGATTTGGAATATGTTCTTTATTCTGGAGCTAAGTTTAATTTTGATAAATTGAGTGCAGAGGAATATAGCAAACAGTGGGTGTTGTTTCATAAAAAGCTGAGGCTAGCCTTGCCGGAGTCATTTATTTCTAGTGTTGTTGTATCGATTGCTTCAGGTACAAAACCCTGGAAGCATAAGCATACATTAAATGAAATAAAAGAGATTTCTTCTTTTGTAAATCAAATATCATTTATGTTTTACGAAACAAGTCTAATGGATCTAAAAGATTATAATGATAATTTAAAAGAACAAATTCTAATGATTAAAGATTTAAAGAATTTTTCTGCAAATCAAAGCCAATATTTAATTGGGCTAGGGATTTTTAATGAAGAAGCAAATCTTAAGACCTATCGTGATTTAGGTTTTAAAAACCTTCCTTCGACTTTAGGACTTATGCAAAAAATTGAAAACAGTACAGGGAAAAAAGAAGACATTGTGGATGGATTTGCAATTTTTTGTGAGTGGATGACTACTGAACAAGAATGGAGAGAATTACGTAGTTATTTAAAATAAAAAAGGGGACCATACTCTTAATTGATCACTAATACTCGTGATCCCCGTTATTAAAAAGTGAGGTTAAAAATATATTAATTTGTACTAAAATGAGTCAGATAAAAAAAGTTTCAACTTATATTTTAAAATGAGAGTAATATTATTAAGTGGGGGAATCATGTTTTTATTTAATAATAAAAAATCAATTTTTTTATCTTTCGCTTTTTTGGGAATATTAATTATATTTTTTCAGAATTGTGAAACATCAAGTTTTTCGATTAACTCAAATCACAGTGATACCAAGGGATTGGGCGCAAATAATCAAGCAAATTTAAATCCAGTAGCCTATACCTTAAGTTCAGGATTTGTTACTCCCGTTGAAGATGCCTTATGTCCTGTGGGTTGGATTTGTCCCGAGCAGCCCATTTTGCCTAAAACAACTCTTGTTGGTGCGTGGTACTCTCTTTATTTTTATGAAATTGGTAGTAACCCTGTAGATCATTGGTCGCTTGAGGGATTTAGATATAAGCCACTTTTAGGAAGATACAATAGCGCTGATGTTATTGCTCAGCAGTATCCGCTAATGAAAAACGCAGGTATCAATTATCTTTTATTGGATGATACCAATGGTGTAGGCAATGATGGCGGTCAAATTCAGGCCAATGCTGTTAAAATTTTTAATTCCTTACCCCATGATATGCCAATTGCGATGGCCGGAGGGTATGGTTTGTGGGGCAAGCACAGTGAGCAAGATCAAAACACCGAAGCGCAACATTTTTGGGATCATTTTGGTCAAAAGCCTAATTACCTTCAATGGTACAATTTAGAGTCTGGCTCTTATAAGCCTTTATTGGTTATTTTAAACGAGCTAGAAAGCTTCTACCCGAATGATGAAATAAAACGTTACTGGAAAGACTCAAGATTTAGCGTTCGTTATGCCGCCGGATATTTGAATAGTTTAAATCCTAATTTGCAAGAGTACGCCAAGCAGGGACTATGGGGATGGGCTACTCATTCGCAAGTACTGAGTTCAGAAACAATGGTTGTGCAGCCAGGTTGGCATACGGCCCATATTAAAAATAGACCCCATGTTTATAGTCCTATTTATCGAACTCAAGGAGAAAACTATACTAAGCATTGGCTTAATGTTTTAAAAGTAAAGCCTCGAAATGTCATTATTGCCTCATGGAATGATTGGGCCGAAGAAACAGCAATTGAGCCAGCCACTCGAGAGGTGGCTGAGGCTGAATTATTTAGTGATAGTTATGGTGAAGAGGTCCCCGATTACTATTTAAAAATAACAAATGGATATACGCAGCTCAGGCGAGGTTTAATAAATGGTTACTATTATCGTTCAGAGGCCAATATAAATGTTTACCAAGTTGTTAATGGCGAGTTGATATTGCAAAAAGATATGCCACATAAAATGCCGGTTATTGTGCTTCCTGATGGGGTGCTTGAATCAATTATGAAAGTACCGCCACCTCAAGCTCCTCCTCCTCCCTCTGAAGCGCCCACGCCAACGCCTTTACCCGATGATATTTGCCAGAAAAGTCCAAGTGTAGTTGATAGAATATTATTTATGGTGGGTATTGATATTTATTACGCTTTTAATAAAAAATACTGCAAGTTTGAAAGCTTTGAATCTTATAAAGCAATTACAGGTAAAAGTGATGCCGAGGGAGTAAAATGTTTTACAAATTTGCCATCAGCAATGGAGCAAGTTGAAAACTGCTTTGTCATACCCAAAGGATTATTTAAAATTAAATCTGATCTTTATTATAGTAATGGTCTTAATTACTGTTACTTTCCGACAATGGAGGTCTATACAAAAATAACCGGTAAAACCGATGCCAATGGGGTTACTGAATATAGTAAAATTCCGATGACTATGATTTCTGATGGTAACTGTAAATAAATACTAAATGTTAGGATTCTTTAAATCCTGTCTTCAAATAACAAATGCAACATTTTTCATTTTTGCTAGTTCTTTCTTGG
>DYOP01000016.1:0-3651 GCA_020720425.1 Bdellovibrio sp.
GTTGTACGGATAATCTTAAATTGAGTTTTCTGATTATTAAGTTTTAATTTTTGATTTAAAACTGTTTTTAATGGGATCCCTCGGCTATCAAGCCCTTCAATAACTAAATTATATTCCTTGGGTAACAGTTTAAATTTTGCTACCTGAATGGACTCAGGTAAAAGAAGCCACTGCCTTAAATCAGCCCGATCCGATAAGTGCATAAAAAGCCAGGCTATAAAACCCAGGGCCTCATTTTTTTGTCTAATTTGATCGGCCGCTACTTCTTTAGCCACAACGCCACCGAGTCTTCGTAAAACTAAAGCGGCCCGGTCTTTTTCGAGGGTTTCGATGGCCACATCTTGAACATTGTATACGGGGCTTGATGTGGCATTAACTAAAACGGGAGAGTGGTCTTTTAATTTTTTTTCTTCAGATAGGGTTACTTTAATTGCTTTAATATTTGACTGAGTGCGAATAAGCGTTGGGTAACGGGGGCTTTGGGGCATAGGAACTTTTTTGGGCCCCAGTCCTTGTAAATAAACGACAACGATATCGGCGCAAACCGAGTTTGCGGTAACACAATGGGGATCAACATAAATTGAACTGATCGGCGGCCTTGAAGCGCCCCCCTGGAGAGGAACGTTGGCCGAAGGCCCCAATAAAGCAAGCTGATCCATACGATTTGATTTTTTGGCTACACGATTTAAATCATAAAGTAACAACGAGGGAAAAGGGTCTAGCTCATAGGATTTTTTATACGAAATAAAAGCATCATCAAATTTGCCTTGGGCTTCGTATATCAACCCGCTTAAGTAAGAAGCAAAACTATTAAGCTCATAGTCTTTTCGGTTATCAAGCTGAAAACGCTTTACTTTTTCATCTATACGGCGCACTTCGACCATGGCCGAATCTAAATCATCGAGATATAAAAAATTAAGAGCGTTCATGGCATTTATCATTAATTTTTCAAAACTATCACCTTTATACTGGATCATCTCTTCGCTTGAAAGGGCTGATAGCGTGACTTGACTAGCCGAATGATAATCTAACTGTTCTGAAAGTTGATCCGCTTGAATAAAAAGCCGTGACGACTCTTGGTAACGCCCTGCCATTTGTAAGGCCGAAGCCTGGTCTAATAAATAGGCCAAGCGATCTTTTTCGGAAGCCTCAGTCATGGCTAGTTTAACTTTTTCAGAAGCTTCTAAATACTGTCCTTGATTGACAAGACCCACCGCTGGAGCCATGCGCCCCTGATAAGTGGCACAGCCCTGAAACAGAAGATAAAAAACAACTAAGATACGCTCTCGATTTATCAAAAAATACCCATTCTAAAAAATTCAAGCAAATTTAAGTTTTACAATTTATAAAATAATCTACAAACTTTAATCTAAATCCCAACCTAAAGCCCAATCTAAATCCTAATATGAATTCTAATATGAATCCTAACTTAGGTTTCAATTTAAATTATCCAACATATGCACATGACGACCCTAAAAGTCGTGAAGCCCAATGTAGTGATTCTGATCTCAAATATGCCGGTGACGGGTGATCAAGTGCATATGCTGGTAAATTATATTTAATTACAGACCAATTATAGACCGATGGTTTTTTTACGATATACTTTTCTGATTTGCTTTTGATTAGTCCAAGTAATTAGGTTTGTTTTAAGGTTAGTCAAATTTAGAGTTAACTTGTAATAAATAGATTTATCTTTGCCCACTTCTTGTACTATCGAATCAAGTCGTCCGTTTAAAATATAATCAGCCCCAATTTGACCTCCAGGCCCTTTGCTTGTTTCTTTTGAAACCACACCTGAATTTTGATAGTCATACTCTTTAGCTACATCTTCGCGAGCTTCTTTATCTACAAAAGCAATACGGCCCGAGTTAGTTAGCTCGACTCTAACCATATCCATTACCGACTGAGTATCAATGTGCTCGCTTGTTTTATTCTGAAGCTGGGTAACCATAACAATAGGTTTTTTATCAGCTTCTCGAATTGAGGGATGCTGAACCATGCTGGCTACAAGATCTTTTACTGATTGCTGCATATCAGTTTCTGACCATTGATCATTTAATAAATTTTCTTTTGTAGGGTCATCATATTGACCTTTAACAAAAGCCTTGGGCCCGCAGCTCATAAGGGCTACTGATGATAAAAAAAGAATTAAGGCTTTGGTTGAAAATTTTGTAGTCATCATATCAATGAATTCTCCTATTGGTTTTTGAAATAACTTTTATTTTGTTAGCCTACTAAGCTAAATCATAAAAAAATTATTTTCTAATTACAAATCAATAAATGACCTCTTTCATATTAAGTTATACTTAAAATGGCAAAAATGGATTTTCAGCGTCGACTAATGAGAGTTAGGATGCGAAAAAATAGCAGGACGATGATGAACGTCCCCTTTTACACCCATGACACGGCGCCAAAGCCTGGGTAACAACGCATGAACACATAACTTAATATGGCACAAAAATCTAAATAAAATCTGTCGCTAAAAATCTGTCGCTAAAAATTTATCGAAAATACGATCATATTTAAACCCAACAGAAGTCGTAACTATTGGTTTTGAGTTTGAGCTTTTTTTAATTTAAATTCTGAAATTTTATCGTTCAAAAAATTTTGGGCTCGATATTTTTTTACGTTTTGTGAAGATTCTTTTCGTAAGTGCATGTGTTTAACGCCCTTTTCGATTAAGCGCTCTCTTTGACTTCCGTAAAGAGGTTTGCCTTCGGGAGTGTATAATAAATATTTTTTATTTTCTTCGAGATAAATATATAAATCAAACTCAACCGCAACATCTTCTTTAAGCTCGTTAATATCCATTTTAAGCATTTTTTCAGAAACACTTTCTTCTAGCTTAATCGATGTTTCTTTGCTCGGAAAAAAGGCCATAGCCACTTCTGAATCTTCGTGAATAGCTTTTTTTAAAAACTCCGCTTGCTCAACGGCCCACTCTTCAAAATCAATTTGCTCAATTTTTATATCCATTGATTTTTCGCCCTCAGATATCATTTCACCATTCGCCTTTAAAAAACCAAAAAGCCTATCTTTAATCAATTTCATAAAGGCTTCATCTATTTTTCGATTAGCTCCCATGGCCGCAACTAAGTAACCCGAAAATTTTGGTGAATCCACAACAATACAGGCGGCGTTACTTGTTTTTTGAACTTCTTGGTATCGGCTAAGCCCCTCTTTTATATAAGCTGATTCATCAAGTGCTTTTTGGGTGCCTTTAACCATAATTGTTTCAGGCTCAGGGAGCTCTTTAGAGCGAAATTTATATACAGGTTGGGCTTTTTGCTTGCCCGTTATCGGATCAAACTCCCACTCAGGAGTTGGATCTTCTCGGTACGAAAGGGTTTCGTTAGATTTGAGTTGGTAACCTGATTTGCTGGCAGCCCTTTTGTTCTTATCATTTTTTTCAACTTCGTAAGAAGTTGTTTCATTCGGATTTAATTTATTTTTATCTTGGGCCTTAGAAGTACTTGGAAACTGCAAGTCATCTCGGCCATAAAAGGGAACTTCTCCAAACTCTGCCCCCAAAGCTACTTCCGTTGAGCTTGCTCCCTCAATATGGCTAGCAGTTAAATGGGGCTGACTGCTACCTAAACCGCCGTTAATATTACCACCACCTAGGCTAGTGCTACCGCTGCTAGTGCTACC
>DYOP01000016.1:3751-20959 GCA_020720425.1 Bdellovibrio sp.
CTGCTAGTGCTACCGCTGCTAGTGCTACCGCTGCTAGTGCTGCCGCTGCTGCCACCACTATCAGCGATATAACCACTCGCCTGACCGGCGGCACCGTCGCTCGAATCGTCACTTAAAAGTGCACTTAAGGCCCCTCGGGCGGCCGCCTGAGACTCTCCATCAAGCCGAAAAGCAAAACCGCCTGATTCGCTTTCTGATAATGTAAAATCATGCCCGCCTGAGTTTTTTATTTTCTGGCGTTCGACAGCTTTTTGCTCATCATCTTTTTGAATTTTAAAAATCATTCGCTCTATCGCAGGTCCCGAAACAGGTGGAAACAACCGGTACTCGGCATGGGCTTGCTGAAGTTTAGAGATCGAAGCACTGACAGACAGCTCGGCATAAGAAATAATGCGAACAGGAAAGGCTTGAGCTAAAATTTTTGGCAAGATAGCAGTTTTTTTATGATTAAAGTCTATGGGTAAAAGCATATATTGAGGCTGCTTTTGAGCTAGGGTAACAATTAAACCTTTTAAATTATTAACAATAAATAACTGCCAACCCCTGTTACCTAAAAACTGCTCGGCAAGCTTCAAAGAGCTGGATTTCTGTTTTAAAATAAGCAGCGAAGGTGGCTCTTGATTGTTTTCCATCATCTTCCATGATATTGCTTGTCTTCTGCCGTTTGCCTTAAGCTAGTCACTGACTTTTCGGATTTAAGAAGTAACTCTAATTTTTTTTCAAGATCTTCTAAAACACTTTCTAACCCCAGCTTTCGAGTCACAACGCCATCATTGGCTTCGATAAAAAAGCGATTTAAAACTTCTTGGGGAACATGGGGCAGCAAGGCTTCTCTAATTCCCTCGTAAAGTTCTTTAATTTGCAAAACGCTTTGACGAATTTCAGCTCTCAGCTTTTCTAGCTCAGCTTCGTACATGACTCTTTCAACAATATTTTTAAGCTTATCAAATGAAATTGGTTTTTCTAAAACAGCCGACACTCCTAGCTTTATTGCTTCAAGGGCCACATCTTTTTCGACATAACCCGACAGTAAAATGACAGGCGTATGCCAGCCCTTATCGCGAATTTGATACATCAGCTCGATCCCCGTCATCGAGGGCATTTTAAAATCTGTTATAACAGCATCTGGCTTGGCTTCGCCCTTAAAAAGAGCTTGTAAAAACTTTTCCGGCTTATCAAACAAGAGAACTTTGTAAGTGTCGCTAAAATAATCAGAATAGGTTTCAAGAATTTCTTCTTCATCATCAATAACGGCAAGTATTGCTTTCATAATTAATAGGTTACCCTAAAACCACCTGTTCAGACTTCTTGATTTTTTAAATTTAGACTAAAGTCAGCATAAAAAAATTATTTTGCGTTCATCTTATAATTTGCAATACTAATCCGGCACAAATTAACTTAAGGAGGATATCTTGAAATCTATATTTAATACAGTAACACCGCTCGTGGTTGCCGCAGGACTTATCTCTTGCGCACCAAATGCCAAACAACTTAAAGAAGCTATCGAAAAAGACCCTACAATTGTTTTTGCCGCCATCGAAAAAGCGCCTGATCAATTTATTGAAGTCGTTAATAAAGCCGCCCGAGATGCCCAGCAAAAAGGGGCTGAAAAAGCTCAAGATCAAGAAAAGTCGCAACGAGATGAAGAATTTAAAAACCCACTTAAGCCCGAGATAAAAGAGTCTAGGGCCATGAAAGGTCCAAATGATGCCAAAATCACGATTATTGAATATTCAGATTTTGAGTGCCCTTATTGCTCAAGGGGATTTCAAACTATAAATGAGGTATTAGCGGCTTACCCCAAAGATGTACGACTTATTTTTAAGCATTTACCTTTAGACTTTCACCCCAAAGCCATGCCTGCAGCAAAATACTTTGAAGCCATCGCTCGTCAAAGTGCTGAAAAAGCATATAAGTATCATGATTTAGTTTTTGCTGACCAAGCGGCTTTAAGATCAAAAGGCGAAGACTTTTTAAAAGATAGTGCAAAAAAAGTTGGTGCTGACATGAAAAAGTTGCAAACCGACTTAAATGACTCTTCTTTGATGAATCAAATTAATGCCGATATCGAAGAAGCCAAAAAGTTTGGCATCTCAGGAACTCCCGGCTTTTTAATCAATGGTGTCAGCCTAAAAGGAGCCTATCCCTTTTCTGAATTCAAAGTTATCATTGATCGCCATCTAGGAAAGTAGTTTTAGCTGGTTTATTAAATTTAAAGCCTCAGTTTATATATTGAGGCTTTATGGAGTTATCAAATGTTTAAATTGCCTGAGGGTGTTACCCGAGAAGTTATGGAAGCTGATGTGCTTATCGTTGGAGGCGGCTCAGCAGGGCTGAGCTGTGCTTTAGAGTTAAGTAAACTCATCAAAGCCCACAATAAAACGGGTTCGCCACTTGAGCCAACCATTATGGTTTTAGAAAAGGGTGCTGATATCGGTGCCCATTCTTTATCGGGAGCTGTTTTAGACCCTTCGGCGCTTAAAGACTTAATCCCTGATTTTTTTGATCAAAAACCTGATTTGTTTGAAAAAGTAACCCATGATGCTGTTTATTATTTAACAAATACTCAAGCCCTTGGGTTACCCATTGTTCCTGAACCATTTCAAAACGAAAATAACTATATTATTTCGGTATCATCATTTAACCGCTGGCTGGGTGAGCTTTGCGAGCAAGAGGGCATCATGGTGTTTCCGGGCTTTGCCGCTGTTGATACCATTATCGAAAACAATGCCATTTGCGGCGTTATAACCGGAGATAAAGGCCGGGATAAAAACGGAAACCCTAAAGCTAACTTTGAACCTGGGTTAGAAATTAGAGCAAAAGTAACTTTGTTTGCTGAAGGCCCCAGAGGCTCTTTATTTAAGTCTTTTGCTCAAAAAACCAACCTGCCTCCGTCAGTTAATCCACAAGTATTTGAAGAGGGCGTTAAAGAAGTCATCCAATGTCCTAAAGGAAGTGTTACCCCTGGGCAGGTCATTCACACGATGGGTTACCCTCTTTCTAAATCTATTGGCGGAAGCTTTATTTATACTTTAAAAAATGATCAAATTGCCATTGGGCTTGTGACCTATCTTGATAGCCCGGACCCCTTATTAGACCCCCACCGAGAGCTTCAAAAGCTTAAAACTCACCCTTTTATTTTTGATCTTATCAAGGGCGGCCAAGTGATTGCCTATGGAGGTAAAACTTTGCCTGCCGGGGGTTGGTATAGCCGACCTCAAATTTATGGTAACGGGTGGCTAGTGGCGGGAGATAGCGCCAGTTTTGTTGATGTTCAAAAGCTTAAAGGGATTCATTTAGCCATGCGTTCAGGGATGCTTGCGGCTGAAACGATATTTAAAGCCTTGGTATCAAATAACTATTCGAGTGAGGTCTTATCGCATTACCAAACCCTGATTGAATCGAGCCAAATAAAAGCTGAGCTTTACCCTATTCGCAATTTTCATCAGGCATTAAGCCAAGGTTTTGCCTTAGGACTGCCGCAAATTGCTTTGCAAAAATTAACGGGCGGCCGAGGCTTAAAAGATCCTCAGCCCTGCCATACAGACTCTTCTCATACAGATTCGACACTTAATACCTGGGGACCAAGCCTTTTAGATATAGAGGCTTTAACCTTACCCAAGCCTGATGGGAAATTATTTTTTGATAAACTCGGAAGTGTTTATTTAACAGGGACCCAGCACGACGAAGACTCTCCTAATCATTTACTTGTCGCCAATAAAAATATCTGCTCAGACGAGTGCGCTCCGAAGTTTAATAGTCCTTGTACTCATTTTTGCCCCGCCCAAGTCTATGAAATGAGAGAGGCTGCAGGCACAGATCTGCCTCATTTTGAGCTAGAAATTAATTATACCAACTGTATTCACTGTAAAACTTGCGATATTAAGTGTCCATTTGATAACATATTATGGACACCGCCCCAAGGTGGTGGCGGCCCCAAATACCAACTAACTTAAGAAAGAAATTATGAAATTACGAGTTGCCATTTTTGAAGACGATAGCGATTTATCGGAACTTCTTGAAGAACTTTTAGAGGCTAGCCACTATGAAGTTAAAACCTGTTTAAGTTTAAAAAACTTTAAATGGGATTCGATAGATATCGCCCTGGGTGATTACAAAAATACCATTGTGTCTTTTAAAGACCTAGATAAACAATGTAAAGAAAACAAAGTTCCCCTTATTGCCATTTCTGGCGGCGATATGGATTATCCTCACCAACTCACAAAACCCTTTGGAATAGAAGAGCTTGAGGGCCTTATGTTTGATCTATTAAAAAAATCATCCCCAAATCGGGATCAGTCCAACCAAAGCGCCCTTTCTAAATGGCTGGACAAAATGATCCCTGAGGAATAGGTTCTGCTGCTACTTTAATAAAAGCAGGTAAATATCTATGCCACAATTTTATGCTCCCGCTCCCCGAGGCCTTAAAGAGGTTTTAAAAACTGAATTTCAAAAAATTGGTTTAAAAAATATCGAAAATCAAGCCAGTGGGGTGACCTTCGAAGGCCCTTGGGCTGACTGTTACCGAGCCAATTTACAATCAAGACTCGCTCACCGCATATTAAAGCCCCTTTTAGATTTTGTGGCCTATGAGCCAGAGGAGCTTTATGGCCATATTCAAAGACATGATTTTACTAAATATATTTCGCCCAATGGACTTATTAAAGTTGAAGCATCTATATCCGAATCTAAACTCCGCGATCAGCGTTTTGTAGCCCTTAAAACAAAAGATGCTATCGTTGATCAGTTTAGGGATAAATATGGCGAAAGACCCTCGGTTGATAAGCAAAATGCTGATATGATTATTGTCGTTTATGGTAAAAAAAATCAGTTTCATGTTTATTTAGACACAACGGGCACGCCCTTGTTTCAAAGGGGTTACCGAGATATGACGGGTATTGCCCCTTTAAAAGAAACACTCGCTGCGGGCCTTGTTATGTTATCAGGCTGGGATTTACAAAAACCAATCGTTGACCCCTTTTGTGGCTCAGGAACAATTTTAATCGAAGCCGCCCTTATGGCATTAAATATGGCACCTGGGCTTTTAAGAAAGTCTTTTGCCTTTGAACGACTTGAGGGGTTTAACTCGCCTGTGTATGACGACCTTGTTACCGAACTGTCATCGCAAGAAGCTGAGCCCGCCAGTCCCTTTAAACTTTATGGTTTTGATTCTGACCCAAAGATGATTCGCATTGCTAAACAAAATGCAAAAAATGCAGGAGTCGACCATCTAATTGAATTTAAAACCCTAGATGTGACCCGCCTTCAACCCCCTTCCGAGCAAAAAACAGGGCTGATTATAACAAACCCCCCATACGGACAAAGAATGGGCGAAACCGACGCGCTGGCCTGGGTTTATAAAGATTTTAGTCATGTGCTTAAAGATCAGTTTCATGGATGGGATGTTTGGGTTTTATCGGGCGACCCCGAACTAAGCAAAAATTTAGCTCTTAAAACGGATCTAAAACATCAAGTTTTTAATGGTAACATCGAATGTCGCTTTATGCGATACACGATTAAAAAAGGCTCTTTTGATACTCGGGTGTATCGAAAACCACAAGGTTGATAATTCAAAACTGATATTTGCTGGCTCAGAATGAGGGAGAAGTTTATATTCTTATTTTCTGAGGCACGGCCATCCATGGCCTCTGCAAGCGTGGCGCTATCCATGCGCTTGAGGCCTCAGAAAATAAGAATATAAACTTCTCCCTCATTCTGAGCCCCCCTATTTATAGAATTTCTGACGATTAAATTTCAAGACTATCAAATGATAACAAAAACCGCCTAAAATTATTTTAGGGTAACATAGGGGCTAAGCTCGCAAAGGGCGAGGGGTCTTATTTTTATTGCAGAGGCCTCAAGCGCATGGATGGCCGCGCCTTAGAAATAAAAATAAGGCCCTTCGGCGTTTGAGAGTGCGGTTTTAGTTTAACCAAAATAAAAGCTAAAAAGCTAAATAGCTAAAAAAAAGCCCAAGCTAAAATTTAACTTGGGCTTTTTTGATTATTTTAGATTTATAAATTTAATTGAGTTTAATTTAGATTAAATTATTTTTAAATTTACTTTTCTTTAAACTGACTTACTTTTAAAAAAGCAAGTCAGTTTAAGTTATTATTAGGTATTAACTTAGAATGTGTAAGTTAAAGCCGTTTGAGTTACTAGACTTGTGGCATCGATTTTTCCGCCAGCTAGTTGAGCAACACCATCTAACATAAAGTTACCAAGCTTAATTCCTACGCCTGCAACCATTGTAGGTGTTCCAACTAATGAATCAGTTGTCGTTTTTGCTTTTTCAGTACCAATTAAAACATTTTGCTTAATTGATCCGCGGAATACTAACCAAGAAGCGGCATCAGCTTCTAGACCAAAATAAAGGGGAACAAGTTGATTGTCTTTTACTGTAGTTGTTGTTCCTGTAGCCTTAACATCTGCTTTTTCCATTAAAAGACTGGCTCCATAGAAAAATCGAGCCGCTTCTTTTTTAAAGATTCTTTCGATTCCAAGCTCATAAGCTGTAGCTGTAATTTCAGCATCAGTAACAACACCTGTAGTACCTTTTAATCCGCCCATAGTGATAACGGCATAAGATAATAAATCTTCAGCTAAAGCATACTCACCCTGAAGTTTAAGGTTTGTTGTCCCCGTTAATTTATCAGAAGTCGCTGTTGGCGTTGTGTTGTCTTTAATTTCGGCACCAAGACCTAAAACAAGGTTAACATCCCAACCCTCAGCTTCGATACCTGCAGCTAATCCCATCGCATTTTTTGCAGTTGGGGTTACTGTTGTTGTTTCACGCTTTGAGTTTGTATAGTAAAAATTAAATCCATACTTCAATCCGCCCATTTCGCGGCCATAAAATACATTTAATGGATTATCAAATTTAGTATATTCAGCATTTAGATTTAATCCTGTTCCACCTGTAATTACAGGAGAAAGCGCTTGTAAAAGTTCAGATTGGTGACCAAAGTACACACCGTACTTAGCTGTTTCTGATGACAAAATAAAACCACCCTGATTGTTGGTTCCGTCATTATCTAATAAGGCTTGATCTTTTAAAGTCCAAATACGTGAAGGCTGCTCGAAAAGCTCAACAAAGTCATGATCAACGGTTCTTGATCGGTTAAGAGCCTTAAAACGGGCATCAGAAGCATAGGCGCTGGTTGCTACGCTTAGAGCAGCAATTGCGAAAAGTATCTTTTTCATAGGTATCCTCCTTAAAAATGGTTAGCCCTGCAAACATTCAACTTACACCCTACCTTTAGGGTGTAAGTTTTAGAATTTTTACAGGTAACACTGATATTGAAATCCTATGTCAGGAAAAAAACAACTCCGCACCATGTCAAAAGTGTTACTTAGCTTTTTGCCTAAAACTTTAGAATACTCTTTAGTAATGAAAAAAAGAAGCTTCACGTCCTCATTTGTTAAAAAAAAACCCGAAGAAAATCCTTATCCCAAGTGGATGACAGGAGTTGTAAAACGTCACCCTGATGGTTTTGGGTTTTTTATTCCTGATGATGCCAAACATGCTGATGCCTATGTTCCCCAGCATATTATGACTTCGATTATGACTTTAGATAAAGTCAATGCTTACGTTGATAAAGAACAACGCAAAGATCGGTTTTCAATTAAAAAAATTGAAGTTACCCAAAGGCAATGGGTTAAAGTGGTTGGACTGGCTTCTGAGCTTTTGCCCAGTCAATTTAAAAAATGGGGCGCAGGATGGGTTCGAATCGAAGACCGTGAAGGCGCTTGGGGTCAAGATCTTGTGGTTAAAACGGGATCGAAAGACACCCAAGCTATTGTAAAGCAAGTCATTGTGGCCGAAGTTGACAGTTACCCAGGAGACTCAAATGGATTTAAAGGGACTTTGATTAGCAAATTAGGGCTAATGAGTGATGCCTCGATAGATATTCAAAGGGTTATTCATGGTCACCACCTGCCTTTTGAATTTAGTAAAAAAACAATTAAACAAGCCCAGCAGTATCCCAATGAGGTTACCGAAAAAGACATTAAGGCGCGCAAAGACCTTAGGCAACTCCCCTTTGTTACCATTGATGGAGCCACGGCCAAAGATTTTGATGATGCCGTTTATGTGACCCCGCTTAAAAAGGGGGGGCATAAGCTTTATGTAGCCATAGCTGACGTTTCTTATTATGTACCTGCTGGCTCACCCATTGACGAAGAGGCTTATCAAAGGGGTACTAGCTCGTATTTTCCGAATTTTGTTATCCCCATGCTACCCGAAAAATTGAGTAACCATCTTTGCTCGCTTAACCCTAAGCTTGATCGACTCTCACTTGTTTGTGAGCTTAATTTTGATTCACAGGGCAAAATGGAGTCTTACGAGTTTTATGAGGCCGTTATTAATAGCCAAGCTCGATTAACCTATGGCCTTGCCCAAGAAATTATGGATGGCCAAAGGCCCCATGATTATTTATTTATAGTTGATCATCTTTTAGAAGCAAAAAAATTGGCTGAAAAACTATTGGCCTTACGATTTGAAAATGGCTCCCTCGAACTTGAACTGGCAGAAATTCAAATCGTTGTCGATGCCCAAGGGTTACCTTTAGATATTATCAAAGTTCATCGCATTTTTGCCCACAGGTTGATTGAAGAATTTATGCTCGCTGCTAATATTGCGGCAGCCCGACTTTTAGATAAAAGTAAAGTTCCCGCTCTTTACAGGGTCCATGAGCCTCCCAAAAAAGAATCACTTCAAACCCTTGAACGCTTTGCCAAAACCTTTGGCCACAAAACTTTTTTGTCTGATGAAAATCTTCAAAAAGAACTGACACAGTTGATTCAAAAATTGCACAACTCACCTCAAAGCGAAATATTTTCGGGTTTAGTTTTGCGTTCATTAAAACAGGCTAAATACAGTCACGAAAATTTAGGCCATTTTGGTTTAGCCTTTTCGCATTATACCCATTTTACTTCGCCCATTCGCCGCTACCCTGACCTCATTGTCCATAGGCTTATAAAATCTGTAATTAAAAAAGAAAAAAAGTTTCCTTCTCTAGATGAAGTGACCACTTGGGGCGTTTGGCTATCGGCCTGCGAGCAGCGCGCGGTTAAAGCCGAACGCCAAATTCAAGCCATAAAAAAAGCCCGATTTTTGGAGGCCCACACGGGAGAAACATTTAATGGTGTCATCTCTGCGGTTACCCGATTTGGGGTTTTTGTTTTATTAAGGCAGTTTGAGGTTGATGGACTTGTGCATAGAGATAATCTTTCGGCCATACCTCATGAACAATGGGAATATGACGAACAAAACTTTAGATTAGTAGAAACGCGAAGCGGAAAATCTTATCGCTTAGGAGATGAACTTGAGGTTGTCGTATCGGCCTGTCATATTGCTGATGGAAAAATTGATTTTACCCTAGCAAAGCATTCAAATTTAGCAAAATCTAAAGATGATAAATATGACCTAGCTAGCAAGCCGCCACATTTTGATCCTGAAAAAAAACTACGCGAGGCTATAAAAAAAAGAGGGGAAGTGGCTAAGCCCCATCTCAATTTTAAAAAAAATAATTCCACTAAAAAAAATCAAAAAAAGCGGTAACAGAAAATGAACCCCCTTTTTCGCTCTCCAATAAAAGTTCACAATACAATTAAAAACTCGGCCCGCTTGGCCCAAATTATTCAAGTGTTTGCAAAATACGGGTTTTGGCCCTGGATAAAAAAATCCAGGCTTCATAAATTAATTTCATTTGAACTTTCTGAGCGCGAATTATATTTAGATCCCCACTCAAAAAATTTAGCTGAAAGACTTAAATTGGCTTTTGAAGAGCTCGGGCCTACCTTTATTAAACTGGGTCAAATTTTAGCCACCCGGGCCGATCTTATCCCTGAAGACTTTATTAAAGCTTTTGAACGCCTGCAAGACAGCGCCCAGATAATTGATTTTTCTGAAATTAATAATATTCTCAAACACGAATTAACTAAAGAAATACTTGATCTCATTGAATGGGTTGACCCCACTCCTCTTGGCGCAGCAAGCATAGCCCAAGTTCACAAAGCCCGCTTAAAAGATGGACAAACTTTGGTCCTAAAAATTCAAAAACCAAACGTGCTTAAACGCATTCGCGAAGATATTCAGATTTTAAAATCACTGGCCTTGGCGTTAGATACTTATGTTGAAGAGCTAAAAGTATTTCAAATTCCTTTACTTATTGAAGAGTTCTCAGAAGCCATTGAAAACGAAACTAATTTTTTACTTGAAGCTAACAATATAAGAAAGTTTTCTGAGAGTTTTGACATTAGTACTCTTAACACTAATGGCGTTAATGATTCAGGCTTTAGTAGCAATGAGTTTATTAAAATTCCAAAAGTATTTTGGCTTTTAACCCATTCAAAAATTTTAGCACTCGAACTTTTTGAGGGATTTCCGTTATCTCAAAGCTCGGGCTCTGATTTACTTTCGTCAGAAGAAAAAAATAATTTTAGCCGCCTGTTACTTAATCACTATTTGCAACAAGTTTTTATTAATGGATTTTTCCATGGAGATTTACACCCTGGTAACATCATTTTATTGTCAAAAACCCAACTGGGCATTATTGATTTTGGCATTATGGGCCGTCTTAGCCATAAAACACGCCTTCATATTATTAAAATGCTTTGGGCCCTGTCTCACGAAGATTATGATTTACTGTCTCTTGAGTATATTCATCTTTGCCCTTTTAATGAAAAGCTTAATGCCGATCGCTTTGCCCAGTCACTTTCTAAGCTTATCAGCCCTTACTATGGCCTTAATCTTAAAGCTATAAATACGGGAGAGCTTTTATTAAAAACAGCTAAAATTGCAGCTCACGAAGGGTTGCAAATTCCAAGAGAACTCTTAATTTTTTTTAAATCCCTCATTGGTATTGAATCGTTAATTCGAAAGCTTGATCCCGAATTTGATTTTCTGGCTGCCAGCATTCAATTTGCAAGTTCTGATGAAACTCAAAAAGTGACCCAAGAGGAAATACAAAAATCTATTTCCCTTGTCTGGAAAGATTCAGAACATTTAATTAAAGACCTCCCTAAAATGATTCATTTTTTTGCTCGAAAATGGAACTCTCCTGACCATGAAATTAAACTGGGGGGGAGTCTTTCTAAAAATATTGGAAACATAGGGCATCAAATTTCTGATGCCCTTTTTTGGGGTCTTGTTACCCTGGGGCTGATGATTGGCCTAAGTTTATTTTTGATTTTTGGCAGAAACGGCCAGGCCGGCGAACATTCATTGATTATTATTGTCATGAGCAGTTTTTTAAGTCTAATTATCTTAAAGTTTACGTTTTTCTCGAGGTTTTAATGTCCCCTCAAATAAGTCAAAAAGTTATTTTTTCTCCTAAGGTGGTTTCGCTTGCAAAATCAGTGGGTGAGTTTATTCAATATTGGGGCTTTAATAAAAATCACGGTCAAATTTGGTGTCTCATATTTTTATCTCAAAATCCATTAGACGGAAACACATTAGCTAAAGCTCTTGGTGTTTCTAAAGCCTCTATCAGCCTAGCCATCCAAGAGCTTTTATTTTATGAGGTCATACAAACTGTAGCAAAAGGGCAAAGACGAACCCTTTACTACCGATCTCATCCCGACATGGCCCAAGTCATCATAAATATCTTAAAAAATCGTGAGTTACCCATGATCCAAAAATCAGCCTTATCTATTGAAGAAATCAAAAAAAGTCACGATTGCGAAACAATGCAATATTTGATAATCAATCACAATAATCTTGATGAAATGAGTGCCATGGTCAATCAGGCACTCATTTTTTTAGAGTTTTTAATTTCAGCAAAACTTGATATCAGTTCTTGCGATATCAAATCTGACGATACTAAGTCTGACGATACCGATTCTAAAAAAAAAATTAACTAAGTAGCTTAAGTGCTAATTGCTGAACGTTGTTAGCTTGACCCAATACAGAAACCCCAGCCTGCATTAAAATATTATTTCTGGTCAGCTCAGCTGTTTCGGCAGCAATATCGGCATCTCGAATGCGCGAATTTGCAGCGGCATAGTTTTCTTCGGTAACAAGTAAGTTTTGCGAAGTCGAAACTAAACGGTTTTGTAAAGCTCCAAAATTAGCCCGAATCGCATTAACTGAAGTTAAAGCATCATCAATTCGGTTTAAACTCCCTTGGGCTGATTCTTTAGTTGATATAGTTTCGGTAGCAAGACCTAGGGCTTCGACCGTCGCATTGGCAGCCGCGGAGTTAAACGAAATCCGATCTTTAAAGGGGTCATTATGAACCCCGATCTGAATATCAATCACGCCCCCTGTGCCGTTGAGCAAATCATATCCGTTAAAATTAGTTGAGTCTGAAATTCTTTCGAGTTCAGATTTAAGTTGTTGATACTCAACATCTAAAAATTTTCTTTCGGTATCACCGATTGTATCAGAGGCTGACTGAACGCCAAGCTCTCTGAGGCGAATTAACATATTTGAAACTTCATTGAGCGATCCTTCAGCCACCTGAACCATCGAAATTCCATCGTTGGCATTTCGATTGGCCTGACGGTAACCTCGAATCATTCCTCTTAAGTTTTCAGATATGGCAAGCCCCGCAGCATCATCACTGGCTTTATTAATTCGGAAACCCGAACTTAACCTTTCAAGTGATGTGTTTAATGATCGGCCAATTCCACCTAAGTGTTTTTGCGCATTTATCGAAGCAACATTTGTTGCAATTCTAAGTCCCATAGATTCCTCCGTGATAAGATATGTTCACATCGTCAATGATGTGCGACCGGCCTCCCTATGGTCTAATCCTCAATTCCTTTGAGGGTTAATTCTTTATCTTTGTACCAGATCGACACATTTTAGGTTTGCTCAAGTCCAGAAAAGGTCGAGTTTTTAAATCTGCTAGACCTTAATTTAATTTTTGATATGATAAGAACTTATGAAGTTACCAATTATATTTTACACTTTGATTTACGAAAAAAATAATTCTGTACTTAACTCGTCAGCATTTAAATCTGTAATGGCTCACTTTTTACATAAGGTTACCACATTTAAAACTGATGCACTTCAATCAATTTTTTTTCTCTTGTTTTTGTTTATCCCAACTCAGTCGCTAGCTGATCCTAATTTAATTAAACAGAAAGTAAATTTAGAAGATGTTAACATTCAAGGCGAAGGCTCTGGCTCAAAAGCTATTTTGCAAAATCGAAACCGCTTTGAACTTGATAGCCGTTTAAAACTCAGAAAAGAGTTTCGCACACAGATCGAAAATGAAGTTCCTGAAGGGTTAATCAATCCTCCGCAAGAGCTATATAAACAAACGCCTAATTGACAAATAAAACTCAGCCTTGCTAACGCCAACCCCCTGCCAGTGGTAACCCTGTAGACTGTCTATTTGATCTAAAAGATTTAAATCTCTTCCCCATCTTGCTAAAATGTCTAGCTGTTCAAACCATTTTTTAGGGGGATAGGCCCATAAAGCCAAAGCATTTTGCAGAGCTATAAACTCTTTTTCGTTTAAAAATTTATTTATTTTATTTGAACTTTCCGCATGAGCTTTTTCATGCTCTTGCCAACAAAAGTAACTTCGGCATTGACTCCCTCGGTAGGGCCAGATCGAACATTGCCCATTTAAATAAAAATGACAGCGCACATCTGTGCTTTGCCCAAAAAGCTTTGGATTATTTTCTAGCTTATTTTTAAGCTCAAACGAGGGGAAATAACCAATGGGCATTAAAACCCCAGAAGCCTTGTTAAAGGTTTGATCAAAAAATTCAAAGCCTTTTTCTTGAATCATAGCTCCCAGTAAATAGTTCGGCAAAAAAGGCTCGTAGGTGCAACACTTCACTTGGCTTGAGAATGGAGAAATCTCACCGTCTTTAGAGCGGCACATTCGGCAATCGTCGCAATTAAGTTTAGGCAAGGAATGAATTAAATTTTTTTCGTCATTATTTAAGTTAATAAATTGATAATAGGCTTCATTCATATGGAGATTTACTAAAAAATTAAAAATGGTGGTCTGTACAAGACTCGAACTTGTGACCTCTCCCATGTCAAGGGAACGCGCTACCAACTGCGCTAACAGACCATTAAGCCTATTTCACGGCAAATACACTTATCGGTTTTTAGTATCGTTTTATTATTTGGTCAAGAAGACTATTTTTAAAAAGGCGTGGCTCGTTAGGACCCTATTCATCAAGTGCCCATTTGGCCATGCCAATCAATTATTTTTTGATTTACTGAAAAAGGACTTTTTTGTAAAAGCTCATCCCCAGTCTGCCAGGCCCCCTGCCCTTGATTTTTTAAGAGCTGATCAATGTGCTGCTTATTCTTGATTGTTTCGATATAAACACCCATTTTATTGTTTGTAATTGTATGTGTAAAATGAGGTTTGTCATTAAAACGAGTTACCTGCGAAATTTGACTACAAAACACCCATTGCCCCTTTAAAAAGGGCGCCCCCAGGGGGAGCTGAGTTGTCCAATATTTTTTTTTCTTTTCTATGATAAAAATATTCCATTTCCACATCTTATTTTTTTGAACTGGCTTAGGTAATGGTAATTCATTTACAATTCCTTTATCATAGGCGGCGCAGTTTTTAACTAAGGGACAAAGCGGGCAGCTTGGAGATTGTTTTTTACAAACCAAGGCCCCAAGCTCCATAATCGCCTGATTAAAATCACCCGGAGAAATTTTTAGTTTATGGGTTTGTAAAATAATTTGATCAAGGGTTACCTGAATTTGCTCTCGCCCTTTTGACTTCCAATGCTCAATGGGCATGCCCGTATAGCGACTAAAAACGCGAATCACATTTCCGTCCACAACCGCTTTGGGATAATCAAAACAGATAGACGAAACGGCGGCTGCCGTGTAGGGACCAACCCCCGGTAGCTCTAACCACCGATCAAAAGTATGAGGAACGATTTCTTGTTTAACTATCATTTTTGCCGATAACTGTAAGTTTTTAGCCCGCGTTGGGTAACCAAGACCAACCCACAGTTGATTAACTTTTTCTTGAGGCGCAGCTGCCAATGCCTCAAAACTAGGGAACTCAATAACAAACCTTTCAAAAAAAGGCCTCATAGCAGTAATCGTTGTTTGCTGCGACATCACCTCTGATACCAAAACCAAATAGGGATTTTTATTTTTACGCCATGGCAAGGGGCGCTTGATACCTTGGTACCACTCAAGCAAAGCCTTAAAATCGAAATACATAAAATTGTTTTTCACAGATTTATTGTTTTAACCTCGACTTAAAGAAAGTGTCTATTTATTATGTTCAAAGTCGATATAAAAATATTTTTGACTTGATAAATATCAAAAATTTTATAGGAGCCTAATTATATGGATTTTATGCCCTTAAACGGAAGACAGTTTCCGAGATTTTCAGGTATTAAAACTTTTTACCGGTTACCTTATGTTACCGATCCAAACCTAGATTTTAATGTGGCTATTATGGGCGCCCCCAGTGATGCGGGAGTTTCATATAGGCCGGGGGCCCGCTTTGCTCCTTCAGCCATACGCGATATTTCAAGCCTTGGGCGCAGCTATCACTGGAATCACGATATTCATGTTTTTAAAAAATTAAAATGTGCTGATGTGGGCGACAGCTCAGTTGACCCTTTGTCTATTGAAAACACATTAACTTTAATCGAACAAAATAGCTTCGATTGGATTCAGGCCCAAAAAAAGCTTTTAACTTTTGGTGGAGATCACTCGGTAACTCTTGCTTTACTGAGAGCGTTTAAGCGTTACCATAAAACACCCTTAAACTTTATTCATTTCGATGCTCATCTTGATACCTATCCCGCCGCCTGGGGCCATGAGTATCATCATGGCTCGTTTGTACGTCACGCAATCGAGGAGGGTTTAATTAACCCCTCCTCAAGCCTGCAAATAGGCGTTCGCGGGCCCCTTGCCGGAGATGAAGATTTAAATGTTAATATTAAATATAATTTAAAATATATCACCACTGACGAAATTAAAATAGAAGGGCTAAAAGAAATCTCAAAAAAACTTTCACACTTTAATGGCCCCACCTATTTGAGCTTTGACATTGACTGTTTAGACCCAGCTTATGCCCCCGGAACCGGAACCCCAGTACCCGCAGGTCTTACAAGCTTTGAAGCCCTTTGGCTCATTCGCCAACTTTCAATTTCTAATCTTGTTGGGGCCGACGTCGTTGAAGTGTCCCCCCCTTTTGATCAAAGCCAAATCACAGCCCTTTTGGCCGCACAAGTGGGACATGAGTTTTTAGCTAAAATGCTTTAAGGTACCTGCTTCCCAAAGGTAACTAGCATGCGTTATTCGCTTGAATCGTGATAGAATTTTCAAATGTCTAAACTTGTAAAAAAATAGGTCAGATAACGCAGGCTAGTTACCTTTAGGAAGCAGGTACCTTAATGGAGTCTAAAATTCCGATTAGATTGACAAGAATAAAAACTTTATCATCTTTTTTGCCGAGACCAACCACATACTTATGGTAATGGCCGCTGTTAAATTTTGGCGAATCTTGAACTTCAGCAGCTGTAAAATCTAATACTTCTTTAACTGCATCTACAATGTTACCCACCTGCCCCGCAGGAGTATCTATAACAATTATGCAGGTCTCTTTTGTAAAATCAGTTTGATGCAAACCAAACCGTACTCTTAAGTCAACGACGGGAACAATTTTACCCCTTAAATTCATGACACCCTTAACAAAATCAGGGGCCTTTGGAACAGGTGTTACTTCGACAACTTGGTTAATTTCTTTAACAAGAGAAATCGGCACTCCAAAATCTTCAGATCCCAAACGAAAGGTTAAAAACTGACCCGATTTTACATAGTTCATTTTAAGCTCCTATTGATGATTTCTTTTAATATATCGTCATATTTGTTTAAGACTTAAGTAGACTTAGGCTTTACTAAGGGTTTTAAACTCTATAATTCAAAATCCTGAACCTAAATCGAGAAGCTGGGAAGCCCCCCCCCACAAAGCAGGCTCCCAAAAAACTAGCTCTCCCCACCCTTAATTTTAATTACTATTGAGATATTTATTTTCTACATAGTTTTTGTAATTTCGCCCTTTTTTGTAACTGTCTAAATTTTATACAGTTTGTTTACAATATATAAAAGGCCATGGTGGGCGACAAATTGCAATTTTAAGTGTGAGGCTAACAACCCCCAGGAGATTTTTTTGGACTATCTACGTTTATCTTTTAAAAAGATGACCCCTTTAACTTTAACAAGTTTATTGCTTGTTAGCTTTCTTGTTA
>DYOP01000016.1:21059-31507 GCA_020720425.1 Bdellovibrio sp.
CTTGTTAGCTTTCTTGTTACCCTGTCAGCCAATGCAAAACCTGTTGTTAATGAAATTAAGATCACTCCCCCAAAAACTAATAATGATTTAAACTCTAAAACCGAGCTTAAATCTAATTTATCAATTGGTTTTCAGAACTCAGAAACCCCAGAGCTTTCAGAAAACTCGATTCGTAGCTATTTTCAGGCCGAGTTTGAACTTACTTTAAAACCAGCTACTTATTTAACAATCGAACTGTTACCAAGTTTTTTTTACTCAACCGGATATTTACAAACAGGAATACCCCAAAATTTAAGGGGCTCACCAAGTCAATTTAATATCCATCACGCATCTGTAATGCTCCACTCAACAGAGCATAGTGTTGAGGGCGAAATTGGCGCCCTTCAAACCAATCGAACATTTACTGACCTTTTTGGAAGTAATCTTTCTCTTACCGGAGCAAAAACAACTCTACGCTATCAATGGGATGAGCAACAATTATATGGGGATCTTTCGGTATTTGTACCCCAAACACAGAGGCAAACAAATTCAGTTTATGATCAAGAGCAAACCCCCTTTTTGCAGCACTTATCTATGGGTTATGAAATGAATTCAAAAAAATCAAAAATTAAAACTCAGATTGGATATTTTAAAGCGCAAAACTTAACTGAAATTATGGCTGAAGATGCCTCTTTAAAAGGTAACAGCACGCAAATGAACGAGATTTCTGGCCGCCCTGAGTTTAGGTATCAGTTTGAAGGAGTTGATTTTAAAACCAAAATCAAATTGAGACAAGATAGGTCCTTACAACCCCTGCTCGAATTACAAGCGGTTTTAAACCAGCAAGCCCCCCAAGACTATCGCTTAGCCTATTTAATAAAATCGGGTTTTGAAAATCAAATTCGCCCCTTACATTGGGGCCTCAGTTACTCATTTTTTAAAGTCGAACCCGATGCGGTGATTTCAACTCTTAATCAAAGTTTTTATGAGTCGAACTGGATTGGACAAAAAATTGAAGGCGAATTAAAGCTTAAAAATAAAAACATCCTTAGGCTTTCGGCCTCAGAACGAACGCCCCTCTATTTAAGCCCTTACCAAGATCATGAATATTACTTTAGTTTTAACTGGGAGAGTGAATATGAGTTACTTTAATTTATTAAGATCTCAGATTCTTTTAAAAGGGCTACCCGTTTTGCTTTTAGCTATATCAGGTTGCTCACTTCCTAAATCAGAAAATAAGGATCAGTCAGCTGATGGCTCACGGGCTCAAAATTTTTATGTTGATAACCTCACCCACGAGTTTACAGCTTCTGAAGTTATCTCTAACACCAACTTGGCCAATAAAAAAACGCTTTCCCTTTCGGCTTGTGTTAAAGATCGCCGAAATAATAACCCACTTATTGACCAAGAATTTAATATTACCTCTGAAGATTTTGAAAAAAAATTATCCACTGACCGAAAAGGATGCCTAAAGTGGAATCATATTTTACCCAGCAGCCCCCTTATTCAGGGACAAAATATCGAACTCAACTATGCCATTACAAGTAACAATCGAACCACAGGAACCGCTCAACTTGTCGTTATTGCAAACCCTTGGGCGGATCAGGTTTGGTCATCTGTCGATAGCGACTTAAAATCCATTAAAAATAAACTTTCTCCCATTAAACTCAATCAGGCCCAAGATCAAAACGGATCAGCCCTTATTAAACTTGAGCCAGACAGAGGTTTATTTACTATTAAATCGGTTGAAGGTAACCACGCCATATACTCACTTGATTTTGTTGCCAAGCTTGAACTTGAAAATCAAAACTATAATGGTGAAAAACTTTTTTACCCCATTAAAAAAGCTCCTATTAAAGCCCGAATGACCCTCTTAAATCGACAAAAAAATAATACAACTCATTTAATCCATCAAACCCAATGGCTCAATTTTAATGACTTAGATGACAACAAGCTTATTATTACAACCTCGTATCCAGGTAACAGTGAAACTTGCCCCAATGGACGAATTGATATAGGGATTGAAGTTGATTTGTCCGCAATTGATAAATCACTTAAACCATTTGAAATGCTTTACCAAGGCCCTAACTGCCAAGCCAATGGCTTTATTCCGATTGTAAAATCTCAGGAGTTTTCGGATGCTTTGAAAAGCAAAAAAATTAGTTCTCTAAAGGATTTTCTTTTAACCTTTAGACAGGTTAAGCTTCAAAAAAGCATCGAACAAAAATCTACGAGCGGATCTGTTTATTTTAGCCCCTTAACATTTTCATTTTCTCAAATCAGCGGAGACTTGCTTAACAAAACTCGGTTTGTTCGCGTTGGCACTTGCGTTAGCTCTTTAGTGGATTCTGATATCTTGCGAGGAGAATCTATTAAAATTTCAACTTTATCTGGAAAAGTACAAATAGCTGTTACCGACGGTCAGGGGTGTTTTACTTGGGAAGACTCTGTTACTTTTGATTACTATCAGCCTGAATGTTGGGAGAAAAATCAGATTCGATTTGAATTCAAAAATCAAAAAATTTCGCAATCCATTAGCATTGCTTACAACCCGGTTTCGGAACAAAATATTTTTAGAGACTTAAGATATTTCTCGATCCCTGAAAAGCAAGCCTGCCATGATGAATCTGAAACATCTGATCAACGCACAAGTAATACAAATAATACAAATAATACAAATAATTCAAATAACAAAAGTGAAATCTTCATTTCTTCATTTTCGCTTGATAACATCGAATACGATTACGAAATGGATCCCTTTTTAAACTTAACACTCGTTAAAAAAGGGATTTTATCACTTCGCTTATTTTTAAAACGCCCCAGTTTGGTTTCTTCTGTCGGCAACGAAGATGCTACGGTGCCGCCCGGAGAATATTTGCTTCGTTTTGCTTTAATTGATGTGGATCAAAAAAACCTGTCCAAACTTGATCCTATGAAAATTTATACTTATACCGAAAAAATTGTGCAAGTTAAGGCCGGATCGCTTGTTACCGATGATATTTCAATAAAGCTTTCGGATTTTAAATCAATGGGTAACATTAATCAGTTGTTTATTTCGGTTGTTCCAAAGGCTTACGCCACCCCGACGGGCGTCATGGCTAATGCTCCCATAAAAATGCGCACTTTTAGAGGACCTTTATTGCCCGAACGAATGAGTGAGTTTGGATCTTTTCAGCCTATCGAAAACGACCAAATCATTGGAGATATTCGAACCCTTTATTTTAAAAAAATTGAAACCCTTTACAAAAAAAATCTTAAAGCTTCGTCAAAAAATGAATTTGCACAAGCTCACGCTTTAAGACTTATTAACCTCGAAGAAAATAATCAACAATTAGCTTTTAGAACAGCCTTAACCAACTCTAAGGAGCCACTTCTCAAAGGATTGCCAAGCCTTCCTAGGTACGAACCTTTACCTGCCAGCACCGTTTCGGCTTGGATAAATAATAAATCACTTCTTCAAAAAAACTCTCACCTTCTTTGCAATTTTTGGATCGATCATTTTTGGAAATCAGCACTTTCTTCTAAAGAAAAATCCATTCTAAAATCTGAACCCGCAGGCTTAGATCGATTTTTAAGAAGTGAATGCGTTAGAGAATCTAAAAAAAATATAGACAAAGTTTTTAATGTTGAGGTCAAAGCGTTTGTTCATAATCCCACTTTAAAAAATGTTTTTAATGCTCAAACGCGAGATCTGTCGCTCAGTAAAAGCATTTCTAAAAGCTATTCAAATTCTCATACTCAATCTCTCAGCTGGGATGCCAAATTAGGATTTAAATTTCCTGATATACCCGGGTTAGATCTTATATCTGTATCAACAGGGGTTGGTTATTCTATAAGCGAATCAGATTCTGAGTCGACTTCTGACTCTGAAAACTATGGTTCTGGTCTTTCTCTGCTTTCAGAGGAGTTAAGAACGCAATTTTCTACTGATAGAATCGATAAATGCTTAACTATTAAACTTAATCCTTTAGTTTTTAAATCAGAGAATTCATTTTTAGGTTTAAAGCCCTCTAAATGGACCCAGGCTTTAAACGATGAGCTTACAAATAATGAAAAGGTATTTTATGCTCAAAGTGGAATTATGATTTGCGAGGCTTCGCATAAGCATTTTGAGTTTACAGAAACCTATACCGTTATTAATCAAAAATTATCAGGCACCACCATTATTAATCCCAATGCTGATTCAAGTCGTCCCTTTTTTGCAAGTGTGCGCGGAAAAAAAGATTCAGCTAAGTTAGTTAATTTTTTAACCTCTTCAACTGAAATAAATAAAAATTCAGATTTCGAAACAGATCCTCGTATTGAAAATCGTTTAAAAGAAAAGCTTTTATTTGGCATTCCTTCTTACCCAGGAGTTTATACGATCGAATAGCATTTGCCTTTAACTCTGAGCTGCTTGTTCAATTAGGGTTGCTTTGAATTTAAATCTGATTTAGGGTGCGGGGGTACATTAAACCCCCATAAGCTTTAGGAGATTTAAGAGATGAGTAGCTCTTTAGGACGCCATATACTAGTTGAGTTTTTAGGATGCAGTTCTGAAATTTTAAACGATGTCTCTCAGATTGAGCAAAACATGGTTCAAGCCGCCGTCAACGCGGGAGCCACGGTTATTAATTCGACTTTTCATCACTTTTCACCTTGGGGCGTTTCTGGTGTTGTTGTTATTCAAGAAAGCCACCTCGCCATACACACCTGGCCCGAGTATCAGTATGCTGCGGTTGATCTATTCACATGTGGTGATACCGTTGATCCTTGGATCTCATTTGATCATTTAAAAAGCGCTTTTGGCGCCACTAATCACTCGGCCCTTGAAATGTACCGAGGCAATATTAATTTACTCAATCGCACCGATTTTGAAGTGGTTGATTATAAAGGCGTTCAGACCCCTGTACCCAAAAAATATTCGCGCTCACTTTGGTTTACCGACAGAGATGATAACCAAGCTCTTTCGCTTAAATATACAGGTGATTGCTTATTAAATAAAAAATCGGCTTTTCAATCGGTACGAGTTTTTGATTCTACCGCTTACGGAAAAATGTTAACCATTGATTCGTGTGTAATGGCTACTGAGCGCGACGAAATGCACTACCACGAAATGCTTGTTCACCCAGCCATGCAGCTTCATAAGGAGCCTTGCCAAATTCTTGTTATCGGAGGCGGTGATGGAGGGACCATACGAGAGGTTCTTCGCTACCCTAGCGTAGAAAAGGTAACGATGGTTGAAATTGATGAGCTTGTGGTTAAAGCCTCAAAAGAATTTTTTCCTCACTTATCAAAAGAGTTTGGTAACCCAAAATTAAATTTAATTTTTGATGACGGGATTGCTTTTGTTAAAAACTCAAAACCCGCTCAATATGATGTCATAATCGTAGATGGTGCCGACCCAAGAGGCCCCGCAGAAGGCCTTTTCAGCCAAGAGTTTTACGAAGACTGCAAAAAAGCTCTTAAGCCTCACGGCGTAGTGGTTGCCCAAGGCGAATCTCCCATGTTTCAAGAGCAAGCCTTTGTTCAATTATATAAACGGCTGCAAAATGTTTTTGGCCCCTCTCAAGCCCATGTGGGATTATTTTTTGCTCCCACCTACCCTTCTGGCATGTGGAGTATTCAACTTGGCACCATGGACCCCATTGACCCAACCAAAGATTTAGATGCAAAAAAACTAGATGCTTTTAGCGAAAAACACTCACTTCACTACTACTCAGGAGCCATTCATAATAATACTTTTGCTCTCCCCCGGTTTGTACAAAAAATGCTTAAGGACTGAGATTTATGACAACCCAAATGACTCCAACAAAAAGCAAAGACCCCAATGCCGTTGCCGTTCATAATGGTCAAATTTTTGGACTTGATGTTAGCTTTGATGATTCAAATATTATCGTACAAAGCATTCCTTGGGATGTTACCACAAGCTACCAAGCCGGCACACGGCTTGGCCCTAACCACATTATCGAAGCCTCTTATCAGCTTGATCTTGTTTCACCGCTTTTAAAAAATGCTTCCGATATAAAGCTTCACACACTAAACCAAAACCCTGACTGGGATAATCAATCTCAAGAGTTAAGACAAAAAGCTGAAATTTTTTTAAATTTTTTAGAAAAAGGTGGAGACTCTGCCAAATCAGCGCCCATGTCTCAAATTTTAGAACTTATTAATAAACAGTCTGAGCTTTTATCTGAAGATTTTTTTAAGCAAACTCAAACTCACTTATCAAATAATAAAAAAGTTCTGACTCTAGGTGGTGACCACTCGGTTTCGTTAGGACCTATTAAAGCTTATGCTAATAAATATAAAAATCTGAGTGTTTTACATTTTGATGCCCATGCCGACTTAAGGCCTGCCTATGAGGGTTTTAAAGAGTCTCATGCTTCGATTATGTATAATGTAATAAATCAAACAACCATTAGTAACCTCGTTCAAGTTGGCATTCGCGATGTTTCCGAGGGCGAAGTGGAACTGATTAAATCTAATTCTAAAATCACCACTTATTTTGATTGGGATTTAAAGAAAAACCAATGCCAAGGGATGAGCTGGGATGAGCAATGCTCTGCAATTATTAAAAACTTAAATAAACATGTTTATATTAGTTTTGATATTGATGGCCTTGACCCCAAACTCTGCCCTAACACGGGAACCCCCGTTGCAGGTGGCCTTGAAATTTGGCAGGTAACACACCTTTTAGACCGATTGCTGAGATCTGGTCACATCATTGTGGGAGCCGACCTTGTTGAGGTGGCCCCTGATCTTAGAAGCCTTGATAATCAATGGAATGGCAATGTTGGTGCGCGGGTTGCTTTTTTACTTGTTTGCGCTCTTGCTTCTACTTCCGCCGGCTAGCTCAGCTAAGGCCCCCATTAAATCTGTAGGAAACGGAAACACAATTGTGCTGTTACCTTGAGAAGTCGAAACTTCTTTTAAGGTTTGAAGATACCTGAGAGCTAATGAAATATTATTTTTACCCAGCTCTTCGGCCGCTAAACTTAATTGGGTCGCTGCCTGATGCTCGCCTTCGGCCGCAATTATTTTAGCCCTTCTTTCGCGCTCAGCTTCGGCTTGTTGAGCCATAGCTCTTTGCATATCAGGTGGTAAATCAATTTGCTTAACCTCTACATTAGAAACTTTTATCCCCCAACTTAGGGTTTGCATATCTAAAATTTGTTGCAGCTTATGATTTAACGTTTCTCTTTGTGACAAAAGCTCATCAAGTTCAACTTGACCAAGCACGCTTCGAAGGGTTGTTTGGGCTAACTGAGAAGTTGCAAACATATAGTTTTCAACTTCAATGACCGATTTTAATGGCTCGACCACTTTAAAATAAACAACGGCATTAACCTTTAGGGTAACATTATCTCGGGTTATAATATCTTGCGAAGGAACATCAAAGGTCAGCATTCGAACATCAATTCGATGCATTTTATCAATAAACGGAATAATAATAACAAGCCCTGGTCCATAGGGCTCAGCCATAACCTTTCCGAGCCTAAACACCACTCCTCGTTCGTATTGATTGATAATTTTAATTCCGTTAACTAAAAAAATAAAGACTAAAATAAATATGAACCATCCCCCGGGGATAAAGCTTATAAAAAAATCAATCATGTCTGCTCCTTATCTCAACTTCGCACAGTGTGGTGCAAATAAGTTAATGTTATGGCCTTACATAAAAGGCATTTGTATAAATCCATGTTACCCACTTTTTAGCATCGGGCAACGGAAAAAATGGGGAAACCCTTACAACAACGCGATAAACTCCGGGCGAAACCACATCCCAAGTCAACTCAGGGTTATTGCTTGTAACAATTCGGGTTCCGTTTCGCAAAATAACGACCTCAAAAAATTCTTGAGGCAAATCGGGCAGCGCAATAAATAGGCTAAGACCTTTTTGAAATAAGACCTCTTCGCCCATTAATATTTTTTTATTTTTAAGTTTAATGTAAGTTTCAAACCCCTTGGGGTTACCTAACAAATCAAGAGAAAAATATAGGTTTCCTTTTTGATAAGCGCTCAGAAGTAAACTTTTATCTTTATTAAAATCACCCGTGAACTCGTTTTTTAATAAAACATGGTTACTTAATATTTCGAAATTTTTTTTATAACTCGGAAACTCAATATAAGTCCCCGGAAAGGGAATCGCCCGAGATGAGGCATCTAATCCAGCCATACCGACAATCTTATTTGATTGCATTTTTTGATCCCATAATTGAATTTCCTTTTCGGGATCTTTATAAAGCCGCAAAAATGCATATTTCGAATTAAACGGGTACACCAACATGCTCCAGATAACACTTAAGGGTTGCTCTATCCACGCTTTGGCTGCAAGCGATTTGGGATTTAAAATTTCTATGGCATTTAACCCCGAAGGAAAATCTCCTATCCAAGTCGGGTTACCCTCTTGCGTTAAGGGTTGGCTAATTCCTAAAAAATCAGACCTTCCTTCGGGTGAGAGCTGCGATAGCAAATCTGTTATTGCTAAATTAGAGCTTTGAACTTGTTTATCCCAGTTTCCAAAGCTCAGCAGTCTCATATCAAGGTGCGCATATTCTAATCCTGATACAACCATCAGACGATCAAAGTAACCATGATAAACTATTTTTTTTTCTTGGGTAACCATATCTGTTGTAATTAAATAATCAAGTCCCACGGCTTGCGCAGCATCTATAATACCCTGTAAATCTTTTGATCCATCACTTAACTGACTTCTTACATTAATTGCCCCCCGATAGTCATAAAATGAACTTTCTCTATGCCTTGATATTTCGGGGACAATTTTAAAATCAACTCCCGATAAATACATGCCGTAACTTAAGTACAGCAAAATAATTCCGGTCAGATAGAGTAGGCTTTTCATTTTTTTAGCTCAACTTTCCAAAGATTAAAAAGACCAATTTTTTTAATCTTTACTAAAGAGCGCACTTTATGTTGGGCCGAAATGGGATGATCCTCTTGGGCTAAATAATAAAATACAGACGTCTGGGGGACTGACTCTTTAATCATATCATAAAAATCAAAGCGAGATGATCCTTTAAGTTTATAGACTTTTCTTTTTTGATAAAAACTTAAAAGTGAAGCGGTTCGCAAATGACTTGCGTAAAGAGGTGATAAGCTTTTAGATTCTTCGATGATCTCTTGATACTGATGAGTTTCGTTAAGTTTACTTGGCGCTGATTTCCACCAAGGGAAAACCCAATGCGAAACAGCAAGTGAACTCACTAAAATCCAAAACACGGAGATGATGATTAATTTTTTATATTTAGTTTCGTTAGCTAAAAAAATCCAAAGAGGCGCATAGGCTTGAGCTGTCCAATTTGCTTCGACATGCCCTTTAAAAGAAGAAAAGGCAAAAAAACTAAATATAAAGGCGTACTGAGTTTTAAGAAAATTCCAATTTTTTAAAGAAAAAATTGATTTAAGATTTTCAAAATAAACAAACCCTATTAAAATCATCTGGCCCAAAAGGTAAATCCCAAAAGATTCAAAGTTAAATTGGGTTTGACCAAATCCGTGGTCCATTTGAAATTTAAATGAAATCCACTGATTTTGAATGTTCCACCATAAAACCGGAAATGCGGTGAAAGCGCCCATGACAATAAGAAGTAACATTTTTTTATTTAATATCAGTTTAATTTTTTTATCTAAGCAGGCCTGAATCAATAAAATCGGCACCAAAAAAACAATATGGTATTTAGATAAAAATCCTAACCCTAAAAATAAGCCCAATAAAATATAATTAATGGCAGTAGGATTTTTTTTAATTTTTTCATAATACAAAATAACAAGGGCCGAAAAAAGCATTAAAGGTAAATCAGGAGTCACGATAACCCCGCCAATAATCCCTGTTAATGGGTTTATTAAAAATAAAATCCAAAATATTTTTCGCTTTTCTATTGTTAAATAGTTTCTGGCTATTAAATCCCACGCATAAAAAGCCAAATGCCCTAAAACAACCGAAGGCACACGAACCGCTTGGTAAAAATTTTCTAACCACGATCCTAAATAAAACCAATAAGCCACCATCGGAGGATGATCAAAATAACTTAAACTTAAATGTTTTGACCAAAACCAATAATAGGCTTCATCCGGAGATAGGGGCATGACAACGGCTAAAATTATTTTGATGGCTAAGCTGATCCACCAAACCCAAATCCATTTCATTACTCGATAATCTCGTATTTAATTGCCATACCCGATTGATTTGTAGGGCGGTGTAAAATTTTGCCATTAACAATAATTTGAAGAGAGCTTGAATCTGAATTTTTAATTACAAAAGGAGCCTTTTGTTTAAATAAGTAAAACTTTCCGGCCTCTAGATTTTTTTTAATTAATGAGTTTCCTTTTACTAAAAGTTCAAATTGAGAAGCTTTTTTTGCCTCAACAATAATTTCTTTAGATATCTGAGTGAGTTCAACTTTGGGAGTTGGCGTAGGAGAGGGGGGTGCCATTGGGGTGGGTGTTGGCGTAGGGGCTGGCGTAGG
>DYOP01000016.1:31607-41455 GCA_020720425.1 Bdellovibrio sp.
TGGCGTAGGGGCTGGCGTAGGCGCCGGTGTGGGAGTAGGTGCGGGCGTTGTTGTGGGTTTGATAGTCGATGCTGGAGTTAAAGCAGGCGCCGGAGTTGCCGATGGATTTGCTACTGAACTTGCTACTGGATTTGCCGTTTGAGATGAGGTGGCTGCGGGGGGAGGGGTGTCAGTAACAGGGCTACTGGTTGGCAAGGGGGTTTGTCCTAATTCTGTTGTTACCGGGGCATCACCTAATGGCAGAGGCGTTTGAGTTGCAACGATGGCATTAATATTTTCAGGCTTTACAACTTGAGGTTTATAAATTTCATTTTTATATTTTTGAAACGTTTTAAATCCAATTGAAATCAATATAATGGCAATAGCTAGACCCGCCCATTTTATCCACGAATGGGGTAATCTTCCCTCGTCTTCTCTTTCCATTGGCTTTGCTAAAAGTCTTTTTGAAATGGGCTCGGCTGGCAAAATGGTTGGACTTGGCTTTGTGTCATCACTCTCATGATCATTCTCAATTTTTAAAAACTGAGAATAGACTTTTATAAATCCTTTTAAAATAGGAAGGGGTGGATAATTTTTTTCATCAGATTCCTCGATGGCTCTTAAAACACGAACTGAAATTTTAATCTGACTTGATACTTCATCTAACGACAAACCGAGCTCTTGCCTTTTTAATTTTAGTATTTCTCCTATTTTCATTTTTGCAACCTCTTATCGGTTAATGCTTTTTTAGCTTCGAGTTGATATGTGCTACGCGGGTAGAGTTTAACCAATTCTTCAAATCGCATACGAGAGCGATCGTAATCTTTAGACTCAAAGTAGGCTTTGGCTGACCAATATTGAGCTTCATCTGAGTTTTGAACAGGGCAATACCCAATGGCTCTATCTAAAATCATAGCGGCTGATGAAAACTCTTTGTTTTCAAAAAGAGCCCGTCCCAAATAAGTGTTACCCATACAGTTATCAGGATCATATTCTATCGCTTGACTGAGTGATTTTTTAGCAGCATCCCAATTATGCTTTTTTAAGTGTAAAATTCCGAGATTTAATAGGGGCTGCTCAGGCTTTTCGTAAGTTAAATCGACTTTGGCTTGATTTAAAAGTTTTTCAGCTTGGTCATATTCTTTAAGATCTATTAAAATTCGTCCTAAGTTACTTTTTGCCTCGGTATATTTAGAATCAAGCGTGACCGCCTTTTGAAGATGAATTTTAGCCAGATCCGTTCGCCCCCTATAATAATAAGCTAAACCTAAATTGTTTTGTATAATGGGGTTATGGGGGTCCATTTTTTCTGCTGTGACTAAAGACGAAAGAGCTTTGGGGTAGTTACCCGACTCTAAAAGAGCGGCCCCCACTTGCCCCTGAAGTTCGGCCTGCTCTTTTTGAGGGTTGGGCCACTGGGCACATGAGGACATAAGTAAAAATAAAATAATTAAAATTTTCATGCTCCATTAGAATACACGGCCTTTTTAAGATTTTACAAGATTTTTAGCTTCAAAAAGCGCAACAAGTTCAAGATGGTCGGTTTGTGGGAACATATCAAAAAGCTCAATTTCACTCAAACGGCAATTAAATCCAAAATCCTCTAATCTTTTTGCATCCCTTAAAAAAGTCATAGGGTCGCAACTCATATAAATTAAACTCACTATATTTTTTTGCCTGCTAAGAATTTTTAATAAATCAGGGTCTAAGCCAGACCTTGGCGGATCAACAACCACTAAAACACGGTCTTCTTTATTTATTTTTAAAGGCTGATTAGATTTTGATTCAAACTGGGCCTTGATAAAAGCTTCTGAGCTTTGACAAATAAATTTTAGCTGAGTCTTATTGTCCTGACTATTTTCAAAAACTAGACGGGCTATTTCGTTGGCTTTTTCGATTGATCTTTTGTTTGCCTCAACTCCTACTCCTTGAGCCTGAGGTAACGCCGTTACCAGGGGGAAGGTTAAATTTCCGCTTCCACAGTATAAATCAATAAAATGGGTGGCACCTGAACGCATAGCCCACGGGGCGATTTGAGATTTAATTTTTTCGTTAATATAGGGGTTTACTTGAGTAAAAGATAGCTCATCTTTTCCGACCTCGCTGTAAATAACTTTATATTTACTATCAAGCGATACCTCAAATGTTTGAATGTGATTTAAGGGATTAACATGAGAGTCTCGATTTGTCTTTGACTTGGGGAGGTATTTTATATTTTCAGGTGTGCCTTCAGATTTATTTCTTAAAAAATCGAGCCCTTGGTTAATCGTTTCTTGAGCGACCAAACACGAGTCAATGGGGACAAAATCATGAGATTTTGCCGAAAAATAGCCCACTTGGTTTTTATTTTTTTTTACCCGAATTCGATTGCGGTAACCAAATTCATCTTTTGAACGAGCAATCGGATTAATTATTGGCCTATCTGATTTATTTTTAGACTTAAAGGTATGATCAAAGGCCTCTTCAAATAATTTTTGTTTATATTTAAGCTGGGCAGAATATGAGAGGTGCTGCCACGAGCAGCCTCCGCACTGATCATTTTGAGGACACAATGGGGTTACCCTATCTGGACTCGAATTAATAATTTCAATAATTTTAGCTAAAGAGTAATTTTTTTTAACTTCTGTTATTTCAACCTTAAGCTCATCTCCGGGGGCACTTTGCCGAACAAAAACAACTCCCTGAGGGGTGCGAGCTACGCCCCCTCCATGAAGTGATAAATTTTCTATAGAAACAATTATTTGGCTACCAACTTTATGCATTCACTAATTCATAAGGCTCAAAAAACAAAGCAATCTCTCGTTTGGCCGATTCGGCGCTATCGCTACCATGAACTGCATTTTCGCCCATACTGTCAGCATGCTTAGCTCTAATTGTGCCGGCATCAGCTTTTTTAGGGTCGGTAGCGCCCATAATTTGACGATTTTTAGTAACAGCATTGGGACCTGATAAAACCATAAGCAGCACAGGACCTGATGTCATAAACTCAACGAGCTCACCAAAAAATGGTCTTTCTTTATGTTCGGCATAAAAAATTTCACACTTATCTTTTGAAATCATAGCCAGTTTTGCGGCTGTTACTTTTAAGCCTTCAGATTCGAACTGCTTAATGATATCGCCAATCACTGCTTTTTTTACGGCATTGGGCTTAATAATTGAAAATGTTTTTTCTACGTTTGACATCTTAACTCCTTAGTCTCTTGTTTAAAGTTTTAAATTTTATCTATTACCTATTGTAATTATGCTTTACTTTTTTCTTACGCATTACTTATATTTTGCTTTATTTTAAAAGCGATTTTAAAGTAACACCCATCTCTGATGGGTTACGAGAAATTTTAACTCCCGCATCTTCTAGGGCTTGAAACTTGGCTTCGGCTGTGCCTTTGCCTCCACTAATAATAGCGCCTGCATGACCCATTCTTTTGCCTTTGGGTGCAGAAGCCCCTGCGATAAACGAAACAACAGGTTTAGTGAAGTTCTTTTTAATCCAAGCTGCGGCTTCTTCTTCGGCAGAGCCTCCGATTTCGCCAATCATAATAACAGCATCCGTGTCTTGGTCTTTTTGAAACAGATCCATGACATCAATAAAGTTAGTACCATTAACAGGGTCACCGCCAATCCCTACGCAGGTGCTTTGTCCTAAGCCAATTTGAGTTAGCTGATGAACCGCTTCGTAAGTCAATGTTCCCGAACGAGAAACCACCCCAATACGGCCAGGCTTATGGATATGCCCAGGCATAATACCAATTTTGCAGGCTCCGGGGGTAATGATACCAGGACAGTTCGGCCCTACCAATCGGGCCTTTCGACCTTCCATAAACCGAGTTACTTTAACCATGTCATTAACAGGGATACCCTCTGTAATGGCAATCACAAGTTCAATACCTGCATCAACACATTCCATAATCGAGTCTGCCGCAAAGGCTGGGGGCACAAAAACCATAGCCGCATTAGCCCCTGTTTGCTTAATTGCGTGATGAACCGTATTAAATACGGGTAACCCTAAATGCTGAGTCCCCCCTTTTCCGGGAGTAACTCCGGCCACAAACTGAGACCCGTACTCAATACATTGTTGAGTATGAAAGCTACCTTGTGCGCCCGTAATACCTGTTGTTAAAACTCGAGTGTTTTTATCAATAAAAATCGCCATAGTTACCCCTTCACACAGGCCACAACTTTTTGGGCCGCATCGTCTAAATCAGAAGCTGAAATAATATTTAATCCACTTTGATTTAAAATTTGTTTACCTAACTCCACATTAGTCCCCTCAAGTCTGACAACTAAAGGAACTTTAAGGCCCACTTCTTTTGAGGCCGCAATAACGCCTTCTGCGATGACATCACACTTCATAATGCCGCCGAATATATTTACAAGAATGGCTTTTACATTTTTATCTTGCAAAATAATTTTAAAGGCTTCTGTTACCTTTTCTCGGCTCGCTCCACCCCCAACATCTAAAAAGTTAGCTGGCATGGCCCCGCGAAGCTTAATAATATCTAGAGTTGACATAGCAAGCCCAGCACCATTAACCAGACAACCAATGTTACCATCAAGTTTAATAAAAGCTAAATCATGCTTTGAGGCTTCAATCTCTGTTGGCTCTTCCTCTGAAAGATCACGATATTCTAAAATTTCAGGATGCCTAAATAAAGCGTTACTATCAAAGTTCATTTTCGCATCAAGGGCAATCATATCACCCTCTTGAGTGAGCACAAGGGGGTTGATTTCTGCCATAGAGGCATCTTTGCTAATAAAAGCATTATACAAACCAGTAAAAAATTTAACAGCTTTAGAAATGCTTTCTTGCGGAATGCCAATTTCATAAGCTAAATAACGAGCCTGAAAAGCGGCAAGTCCAACCGCAGGATCAATGACTACTTTTTTAATCGCTTCAGGACGATGGGCCGCGACTTCTTCGATCTCAACTCCCCCTTCGTTTGAGGCAATCATGGTTACCCTTTGAAAAGTGCGGTCGACTAATACAGCCACATAAAATTCTTTAGCAATATTACAACCCTCTTCGATATAAACTTTTTGAACTAACTTTCCCTGAGGTCCTGTTTGATGGGTTACCAAATTCATATTGATAATTTGTGAGGCTATTTGCTTAACCTCAGAAACTGATTTGGCAAGCTTCACTCCGCCGCCTTTTCCTCGTCCTCCGGCGTGGATTTGAGCTTTAACCACCCAAATTTTACCACCCATAGATTGAGCCGCTTTTTCGGCCTCTTCAGGGGTGCGAGCGGTCTGCCCTTTTAGGGTAACAACTCCAAACTGTCGCAAAACTTCTTTTGCTTGGTATTCATGAATATTCATTCTATTATTCCTTTGTCTTTTATTATTAATATGTTTATTGAATATTAAATATTAAATGTTTATCGAATGCTTATTGAACGTTTTTTAGGCCATCAACTAAAGCCTGAACCGCAGCTACAGATTTAACAAACTCAGCTTTTTCTTCGGTGTTTAATTCAAGTGGAAGAATTTTTTCAAGTCCGTTTTTTCCTAAAACACAAGGCACTCCGACAAACAAGCCCTGCACACCATATTCGCCATTAAGCTCAACCGCGCAAGACATAACTCTTTTTTGATCTTTTAAAATAGCCTCAGCCATTTCGACCGAACCAGCAGCTGGCGCATAAAAAGCTGAACCTGTTTTAAGTAACCCACCAATCTCTGCCCCCGCTTGTTTTGTTCGGGCCACAATGGCATCAAGCTTTTCTTTAGACATAAGCTCAGTAACAGGGATACCGGCTACATTTGCTAAACGAGCTAATGGCATCATCGCATCACCATGGTTACCAATCACCATCGCATTAACATCTTTTATTGAAACGCCCAACTCTTCGGCCATAAAGGCTCTAAATCTAGCTGAATCAAGTGCTCCGCCCATTCCAATGACTCGCTCTCTTGGAAAGCCTAATATTTTTTTAGCATAAACAGCCATGGCATCCATAGGGTTACAAACAACGATAACAAACGACTCGGGGGCATATTTTTTTACCCCTTCACAAACATCTTTCACAATTTTAGCATTGATTCCGACTAGCTCATCTCTCGACATACCAGGTTTTCTGGGCATGCCGGCTGTAATAATAACAACATCTGAACCCGCAATGTCTTCGTAGTTCGAAGTTCCTTTGACTTGGGTATCAAATTTAAAAACTGGACTTGCCTGAAATAGATCCAGAGCTTTTCCTTTAGCCGCACCCTCATTAATATCAAGTATCACAACATCACCAAGTTCTCGAGCCGCCGCCCAATGAGCACAGGTTGAGCCAACAAAACCAGCTCCAATAACAGATATCTTATTTCTTCGTGCCGTCATAAAATTACTCCTTTGTTTGAGATTGTCTCTCTCGGTTAAATTTAAAATAGAAATAATAAAATATTACTAAGCTAGACCTAACACGAGTTTTGATTGCCTACGATGGCAAGTATCACCTTAAATTTAATAAAAGGCCAAGTTGAGGTTAACTCATGACAACAAGTACCATTTATAAACTCGAGCAGATTAGTTTTTCATACGACTCATTGCCCGTATTAACGGATATTAACCTCGAAATTAAATCTCAAGAGAGAGTCGCCCTGATTGGCCCATCAGGGGCAGGCAAAACGAGCCTTCTAAAAATTTTAGCGGGACTTCTTGCCCCAACGACAGGGCAAATCTATCTCTTTGATCAAGATTTCACAAAAGCTTCAGGCCCAGAAAAGCTCGCTCTTATGAAAAAAATTGGGTTACTTTTCCAAAAAAACGCATTGTTCGATTCGATGACAAGCCTAAATAATATTATTTTTTCACTCACCGAATCCCATCAGCCCCACCCTGAGCATTACAAAACATTAGCCCAAAACCAGCTCGACTTAGTTGGGTTAAGCCACGCCTATCAATTATTTCCTGCCGAAATGAGTGGCGGAATGCAAAAAAGATTGGGCATTGCCAGAGCCCAGTCTCTAAAGCCAGAGATTTTACTTTATGACGACCCCACGGCGGGTCTTGACCCCATTACAAGCCGAAAAATTATTGATCTCATTATAGATCTTCAAAGCCAAACTCAGTCGACAATTGTTGTAGTTACCAACGAAATTCAAAGAGCTATTCAGTTTGCGACCCGAATTTTATTTTTAGATCAAAATCAGTTAGTCGATCTTGGCTCGCCTGAACAGGCTTTTGAAAATTCAGACCCAAGGGTTTATCAATTTATCAGAGGCCTTTCGGATGGCCCTATTTTGGGGGCACAATGATTCGCTTTGTTGAACTTAGTAAATCTTTTGGCTCGCGCACGATTTTAAATAAAATTTCCTTTGAGGTTCGCACAGGTGAAATATTATTTATTTTGGGCACCTCTGGCACCGGAAAATCTGTGTTACTTAAAAATTTAGTTGGTTTATTAAGACCTGATTCAGGACAAATTTGGGTCGATGACCAAGAGATCAGCCGTTACTCTGAAGAGCAATACCTCTCGATTCGCCGCCAAATCGGAATGGTATTTCAGCAGCCCGCCTTATTTGATTCTTTAACTGTTTTTGAAAATGTGGCCTTTGGCCTTAGACGCCTCGAAAAACTGTTACCCGATGAATTATCAAAACGTGTTATTGAAAGTTTACAACTTGTGCATTTGCATCAACTTGAAAATCGTTACCCAAACGAGCTTTCCTATGGGCAACAAAAACGAGTTTCTATAGCGCGCACTTTGGCTTTAAAACCTAAAGTCTTGCTTTTTGATGAGCCCACCACAGGGCTTGATCCTGTGACCACAACCACTGTCAATGAACTCATTTTTGAGCTTTCGCAAAAACTTAAAACCACCTCAATTGTGGTTTCTCACGATATGAAATGTGCCATAGACATTGCTCATCGAATTATTGTTTTAGATAAAGGGCACATTGTTGATCAGGGCACGCCCGATGAACTAAAAAAGTCTGAGCAGGAGCTAGTCAAAGAGTTCTTAAGAGAAGTGCTACAAACAAGCCAATCTGCACCAACTAAGGAAAAGCTACCATGATAAATCAAATTGGGCTGGCTGTTATTTTTTTAAATAAAATTTTATCTACTCTTTTTAAAAAAGGAATTAGCCGCGAAGATTTTTTTGAGCAAACCTTGAAAGTGACCCAACAAAGCTTTTTAACTGTTACTATGGCAGGTTTTTTTGTGGGCGCCATTATGACTATTCAATTTGCCTTGCAACTTAAAGAGTATGCGGCATTGGCCTATTTAGGAGGACTTGCGACCTCGGGCACACTCAGAGAGCTTGGCCCACTCTTAATTGCCTTTATGCTTTCCGGAAAAGTAGGCGCTTTTACTGCCGCAGAACTCGGAACCATGAAAGTAACCGAACAAATGGATGCCATACGATGCCTAGGGGCTGATCCTTTTAAAGAAATTATAGCCCCCCGTTTTTTAGGGATCATTGTTGCCAGCCTGTTTTTACTTTTATTTGGAATTGGCATGTCTGTTTTTGGAGGCCTACTGATGGCAAATATTTTTGCCCAAATCAATGCCGATCAGTACGTGCGGCATATACCAACGATTGTTAAATTAAGCTCAATTATTAGCGGCTTTTTTAAAGTGTTTTGGTTTTCATTTTGCCTTGGCTGGATTGCCACCTTTTTGGGTTACTCAACCACAGGGGGGGCTAAAGGGGTGGGCCTATCCGTGGTTAACACGGCGGTTGCCACTATGGTGGTTATTGTTATTGTGGACTGGATTACAACAACTTTATTTAATTCGGTTTTAAGCATGCTTGCTTTTTAGTTTTATTTTTTGGGGTCATTTAGGCAGGAAGAGGTTACCAAATATTTAATTTAAAGGAGCCATTTTGTTTACAAAATCAACTCAGCAAGATGAAAACTTAAATCAGTATGAGTTTAGTAAAAATTTTGCCTCATTACTTGTTCACTCTTTTAAAGAGCTCATAACTCCTCCATTACGAATTTCTGAAGGAATTAAACAATTTCATTTTATTGCTCATGAAAGCTTATTTGTTATTATTATCTGCGTCTGCTTTGCGGCAATGGTTACTATTCTTGAAAGCTCATTTCATATGAAATTAGTGATTGGTAACGATAGCCTTGTTCCTGGGTTTGCAGCCCTTCTTATTTTGCGAGAGCTGGGGGCGGTTATCACAGGACTTTTACTGGCCTCGCGCGTGGGCGCTGGGATCGCCGCTGAAATTGCTACCATGAAAATTACCGAACAAATTGACGCCCTTCAAATGTTAGGAGTGCGCCCGGTTAACTATATCGTTGTCCCTCGATTGATTGCTTCTGTTTTTGCAGGAGCCATTGTTACCATATTAGCTAACCTCGTCTGTCTTTTAACGGCGCAAGTGATTGCCGATATTTACCTTGGGTTTTCATTTGAAATGTTTATGACGGCAGTTAAACGTTTTGCTGATTTTAATGACTTATTTTTATCTGCCATTAAAGGCGCAAGCTTTGGCTTTGTTATCCCTTTAGTTAGCTCTTACTATGGATTTAGGTGTAAAGGCGGAGCTGAGGATGTTGGTCAAACAACCACAAAGAGCGTGGTTGCCTCATCTATCGCTATTATCTTTATCGACTTTATTTTGACTTCTCTTTTTAGCCAACTTTATTAAAAGCTATTTAATTAAAATGGCTCGCCTTAAAAAAATGCAATCGAGCCTTGCGTACCTTTTTGCACCTAGCAAATCTTGTTAGTTTAAGCCATTAGTATAAAGTTTTCCATTAAAAGTAGTTGGTAACTTAAGACCCACTAGCGATTGCAAGCCGGTTAAATAAAGATTTCCATTCAATGTAGTTGGTAACTTAAGACCCTCTGCCGATTGCAAGCGGGTTAAATAAAGACCGCCATTCATTGTCATTGGCAAATTAAGACCCTCTGCCGA
>DYOP01000017.1:0-2799 GCA_020720425.1 Bdellovibrio sp.
AATTTTACCCTACAAACAACAAAGTCTATTAAAAATCTATTAACAGTCTATTAACAGTCTATTAACTGGTGACTCTTTAAGGATAGCCTACAAATAAAAATATTTTTTATTTATTTTTTAATCATCTCAAAATAATACAAATCAAATAAGTAACTGCACTAAAAGCTGACACTTCTAAATTAAGCATCCAGATTAAACATCCAGATTAAACATCCCGATTAAGCATCTAAATTAAACTTTGAATTTTAACTTCTAAATTAAACTTCTAAATTAAACTTCGAATTTTAACTTTTATGTTACTCTTCTGATTTAAACTTTTAAGCAAGAAGCCAAATGATTATTGTCATAGGATTTAAGCTCAGGATGAGTTTTTGAACATTCCGCCTGGGCAATCGGGCAACGCGTATGAAAGTAACATCCACTGGGAGGGTTAAGAGGGCTTGGCACATCTCCTGTTAAAATAATCCTTTCTCCTTTTTTTTGAGGATCAGGGATGGGAATGGCCGATAAAAGGGCTTTTGTATAGGGGTGTTTAGGATTAATATAAAGCTCTTCACTTGGGGCTTTTTCAACGATTTCACCTAAATACATAACCGCTACATCGGTAGAAACATGCTCAACAACTTTTAAATCGTGAGCAATAAATACATAAGTTAAATTTAAGGATTTTTGTAAATCCATCAAAAGGTTAATGACTTGAGCTTGAATCGAAACATCAAGGGCAGAAACGGGCTCATCAAGCACAATTAAATCGGGCTCAACCGCCAAGGCCCTTGCAATCCCCACCCTTTGTCTTTGTCCCCCCGAAAATTCGTGCGGGTAACGCTGTGCCGTCTCAGGCCTAAGCCCCACAATTTCGAGTAACTGCTTAACTCGGTCTTTTCTTTTTGCTGAAGTGTTACCCAATCCATGAATCAACAAAGGCTCTTCAAGAATGGTTTCAATGGTCATTCTTGGGTTAAGCGAAGCAAAAGGGTCTTGAAACACAATTTGCATTTTTCGGCGCAGATGGCGAAGCTCGGCTTTAGGTATGTTGGTAATGTCTTGACCATTAAAAAATATTTTTCCATGGGTAGGCTCAATCAAGCGAATCAAAGATCGCCCCAATGTAGATTTACCACAGCCCGACTCACCAACTAGCCCCAGTGTTTGGCCTTTTTCAATTGAAAATGAAACATTATTAACCGCTCTCACTGAGCCCACTTGTCGACCCAATAGGCCTCCGAAAATAGGAAACTCTTTTGAAAGATTTTGGACTTTTAGAAGTTCAGACATGGCTGTTACCCTTTAACCAAATTTTGAAGTGGAAAATGGCAAGCCACTTGCCCACCATTTTGCTCGATCAGTTCAGGTGAAGTTTGACCACAGGGGACTTGTTTAAAATAAGAGCACCTATCTCCAAACCTACACCCTTGAGGCAAATTGAGCATATTAGGCACAAGCCCCGAGATGGTATTTAATCGCTCCAAACGCTGACCTGATTCGAAGTGAGGAATCGAATCAATAAGCCCTTTTGTATAAGGATGCTGAGGATTAGCAAAAATATTTTGGACTGATCCAAACTCAACGATTTGCCCTGCATACATAACGGCGACATCATCACACATTTCGGCAACAACGCCCAAATCATGGGTAATTAAAATTAAACCCATCCCCTCTTGTTCGCGAAGCTGACGCATTAAATCCAAAATCTGAGCCTGAATGGTAACATCGAGTGCTGTTGTTGGTTCATCGGCAATAAGAAGTTTTGGACCGCAGCTTATAGCCATAGCGATCATGACCCGCTGCCTCATGCCGCCCGAAAGTTGATGGGGATACTCTGAGTATCTTTGCTCAGGAGCCGGAATTCCCACCTTTTTTAGCATTTCAATGGCTTTGTTTTTTCGCTCTGAACGGCTTAAGCCTTTTTGGTGTAAGGCAATAACCTCTTCGATTTGATTGCCGCAGGTAAAAACAGGATTAAGTGATGTCATGGGCTCTTGAAAAATCATGGCAATCTCATTGCCTCTAATTTTTCGCATTTGCCCTTCGCTTAATTCGAGTAAATTTTTATCTTCAAAAATAAAATGGCCTGAAGCAATACGCCCTGGCTTTTGAATAAGCCTCATAATCGAAAGGGAGGTCACTGATTTTCCGCTCCCAGACTCGCCCACAATGCCAAGCGTTCTTCCTTTTTGCACTGAAAAAGAAATATTATCAACAGCCCTTAAAACTCCGGCATCGGTTTTAAATTCGGTTACTAAATTTTTTACTTCAAGTAGATTTGGCAAAGCCCCCCCGCTTACAAGGAGTTATTTTTTACATAATTTTTTTAAAAAGTAAAAGGATCTATCAATTTTTTGGCATTCGCATACACGAATAGTCCTGAAAAGAGCCATCATTCTGTGCTGCGGGCCTACGGGAGGCACCCACGCGCCCTTGCTTTGCGTTATTATTTGGCTCAATTCTAGCCATCAAAAGTTCAGAAGAATTTAATATCCCCGATTTTTTAATTCCAAAATCTTTAATCTGATGGTGTACAAAAAATTGAGGCGACTTTTTGCCTAGGGATAGCCCCAAGTGCTGACTTAAAACCGCCACAGGATTAAATAAAATCAAAGCCAATATGAGCTTAAAAATCGGAGTCATCGCTTGAGTTGTATGCATTTCTTTCTCCTTTGCCGTTAAACCAGACAAATCAGACCTATCATTTTTCATAAGATCAAATCTCGCCAATTCAAATCTCTTAAAATCAAATCTTATTGATCAAATCTTATTGATCACATCTTATTAGATTACATCGGTGGGGCTTAAAAAAAC
>DYOP01000017.1:2899-12871 GCA_020720425.1 Bdellovibrio sp.
ATCAAATCTTATTGATCACATCTTATTAGATTACATCGGTGGGGCTTAAAAAAACTTAACAATCTAAGATGAGGGTGATTATGATACTGTATTATCTTGATACATATCTAGACTTAGCTCTAGATATTGATATAGGTTTTTAATTAACGGAGGCAAATGAGATGGGAAATTTTAGTTTATTACACTGGCTTGTTGTTTTATTGATCGTTATGCTTTTATTTGGACCTAGCAAAGTTGAGCACTTAGGCAAATCATTAGGCCGTGCCATTCGTGGATTTAAAGACGGGATGAACGAAATTGATGCCGAGGCTAAAGACATTGCTGATAAAAAACAAATCCCCACAGATACAACAACAGCTCATCAAAATGTGACCCCATCAGAAAAAAAGAAAGACCCATCATTAAGTTGATTTTTAATCTGATGTTACCCTCAGCTAGGCAATACTTTAATTTTGTTATTTTATTTTTTATTTCGTTTAATCTGTCTGCACAGGTCACAGACAGCCGAGTTACCAATAAAAAAGTCACACAAAATGACAGTAGTACGACAGTCAAAGAAATTACTGATCTTCCTGAAGATTTGAAATCAAAATTAAATACAACGGCAAATCAAGATCTCGCTCAGCTTTGCGTAAATCAACTTTCTCAATTTAGGGGTTTTTTATCAGCCCCAAAACAAGGACCACAAAAAACCCTCTCCGATATTTGCAGCAACGCTCTTCTTTTAGATCAATGCCACAGTGTAAACAAAGTTCCTCTTTATCATTTTAACTTTTCGACAAATCAAAAAAATGCTAAAAAAGTTTTAGTTATATCTTTAATTCATGGGGACGAGTTACCCGCCGGAACTGTGGTTAAATATTGGCTCGAAAGACTTTCTCAGCTTGAAAACCCCAGAAATCAGTGGCGCGTAATCCCCGTATTAAACCCCGATGGCTTAGCCCGTAAAACTCGAACAAATGCAAATGGAGTTGATATCAATCGCAACTTTCCAACAAAAGATTGGGACCATGAGGCTCTAAAAATTTGGAAACATTTAAAACAAAATCCGAGACGTTACCCAGGGGCCCAGGCCAATAGCGAACCCGAAACCCAGTGCGCACTTAAACACCTAGAAGATTTTAAGCCTGATTTTGTGGTTTCTATCCACACACCTCTGGCCGTGCTTGATTTTGATGGGCCTAAGCATAAATCTGTTCCACATTTTGATTACTTACCTTGGAAGTCATTAGGGCACTACCCCGGCTCTTTGGGCCGATTTATGTGGTTTGAAAGAAAAACACCTGTTTTAACCGCTGAGTTTTACGATGAAGCGCCCAAAACACCCATTCATCTCGAAAAACTACAAGATATTATTGGCAACCTTGTTCAGCTTCTTTAAGTCTTATCTTGCACCCTCTTCTGAGCTCCCGCTGCCCGAACCAGAGCTGCGACCAGCGCCCTCAGCAGGATTAGTTTTATCAAATAATTTAGTGGGTGACTTTCGACAGTCTACACATTCATGAGCGTTTTTCGAGCCAACCTCTATGCCACCACTATCAGAATTGTTTTTTTCGAGCTCAGGGGTTCCCACATATTCGTCAACATAGTTACCATCATACATATTTAAGTTAGGATCTGAAACATCCCAACCGGCTTCTTTCTCAGCGCCATGATTAGTCGCAGCCTCTTTTGCTTGGGCTATACCGGTAACACTTATAAGAGTTCCAAAAAATAATAACATAATTGCATATTTCATAATTCAATCTCCTTAATTATAAATTTCGGCCGTAGCCGGAGCTATCGTTTCGAGCATACCATTAAATGTCGAGGCCACCTGCATCGCCACAGTTGGACCATCATTACTTTTTACTTTATCAATTTCGCCCGTTGCCTTGTATGAAATCACGACCTTCCCCATTCCAGGCCTATCAATTTCGCTGGGCTTACCAAATTTTTCTTCGTATTTAATTTTTACTAATTTACGGCTTTGATCTTGCACCATAATAATGCGGCCTTTTTCGTCATAATTCATCTGTACAACTTTACCCGATGTGTCCCTAGCCAAAATTAAATTTAGTCTATTGTCATATTTAAATTCTGAAAATAATTTTTTTCCGAGTTTACCTTTTGCCTCTAGCATTTGGGTTTCTACCCGAGTGACTTTATTATTTTTTTTATCATACTGGTATCCAATAATCATATAGGGTAATTTTTTCTGAACAACTTGGCCCATAGCTGAATATTCATAAGTTGATAATTCATTATCCCGCCTAATGCTGACGGGTTTACCAAAAGTTTCGTGATAAGAAATATCTACAGAGCTATTATTAACTATCGATAATACTCGGCTCAAATAGGCCTCTCCCGAAGTTCTTTTATTAAACCAAAACTCGTGCTTACTTTGATTAGTAATTTTGTCTCCGCAAGTTTTTGTTATATCAGCCCAATAATGGAGCGCCGGCTCAGTTTTTGAAAAATCATATTTATAATCTTCCATGCAATTTTGTCGGTCTTTAAATGATGTGACCCAATCTTTATTTTTATTATATTCTATTTTTACAAATGTTTTGTCGGGATAATCGGCCCTTACTAAGTTATGAAGTTCGTCATATTCATATTTATAAACATTGCCCCATGAGTTTTTTACCAATGATAAATCTTCTAGGTTTGAGTAAGTGTAATCGGCACTGATACCTGAGGGGCCTTTGATTGATTTTATCTTTCGGTTTTGCGTATAAGTAAAATTTAATTTTCTACCGTTATTGTCAACCACAGAGCGAGCTAAGCCCGCCTGAATTTCGAATTTTAAATAATTACTATTTTTATCGTATATATATTCTAAATACCCTTCAGAATTAAATTTCATAGCCATTCCATCGGGCAGCTTTCTAATATACTGATTTTTTTCAAAACTAATTATATCAGCCCCATTAGAAACCGATTGAAATGTGGCCACCCCTTGCTCGGGTTTTAATTTATTAAAAATAGTTTCTTGACCCGATCCGCATTCGGTAATTTTTAAATTTCCATCAGAAAGCTTGTCTAGCTTAGTTTCAAAATCAGAGCACCACCCAAATCCAAATATTCCGTTAAACAAAGAACGACTGTTATAAGTCCTTGAAACTTTTAAATCATAGCCCGAACCTGGGATTTCAATATCAACCCAGGTATTCGAGTAGTTTGCATTTTTCATATCCACAATGGCCCAGCTTGTGAGGCTAAAAAAAACAGATAATACAGCAAAACAAAACGCAATTAAAAATTGACGCTCAGATTTTTTAGTAACATCCTGTGTGACAGGGCCCTTTGCTCTGACTCCATTTGTGTCAGTATTTTTATTTTCTATGAAAATATTTTTTTCTCTCCCCATTTGTATACTTATTTTTTTTAATATTTCAGCACTTTTTTTTGAATTATTATTCATACCACTCCCTAGCAAATATCGCAGCTAAATAGCCTAGCGCTCACAAATTAAACTTTAACCGTTACTATCTTCTTTATCATAATACCACCAACCCCAATTAATCCAAAAACAATTAGTAGCAAAACTATACCTAAGGTGGTGCTAAACATGGGCTGGATATAGGTCGGGTCCATAATCCACAAAAGCAAAATAATACCAATGGGTACAAGCGAAATAATCAAACCTTGCATCATCCCTTGGGTTGTCATGGCTTGAATTTTTTGCTCAACTTTTTGCCTTTCTCTAATCACAGTTACTATTGTCGAAAAGGTTTCGGCCAAATTTCCGCCGGTTTCTTTTAAAATATTAATCGCAGTTACAAACATTTGCACATCGGGCCTTGGGATGCGCTCACCAAAGTCAATGAGTGCGTCTTCTAAAGATCGCCCGACCTTGGTCTGTGATAAGATAAGTGTAAACTCTTGAGCAATGGGGTTGGGTAAATTTTCGGCAACCCTCTCAAGCGACTGCGGAACCGAAAGACCAGCCTTAATCCCGTTTGACATAATCGTAAGTCCATCAACCATTTGGGTTACCAGTAGGTTGTTTCGCTTTTCCCACTGATGCTTAATGTAGTAATAGGGAACCTCTGACATCGCTAACCACACAATAAAACTTACAATAATCCCCATTGTAATATTCGGCCACAGCAAAAGAAAAAAAATAATCGAAGGTCCAAAATTAATAAGCAAAATCATGCTATTAATTTTTTTTTCTTCGACCGAAACAAACATTTGATCGAGCATTTGCAAAATATCTTGCTTACGTCCAAAGGCTTTTTTCATAAATCGTTTTTCTAGCGGAGTATATAAAAAATACGCTAAGACAGCTCCTGATAAAGCCACTAAAGGAAAACTCACCCACGACAATCCAAAAAATTTTACTATTAATTTTTCCATATAATATTAATCCTAATTTATACAGTACAAGTTAAGACCCTGTCAGTTTAACTTTAGGCAAAGGGCTTAGACCTTTTTTGGTGCCATCAGATGTTGTTGGTTTAGATTGGCTATTTGAGCCTAAATTTGAGGCGTTTACTTTTATGTTTGCATTTACGTTTGAATTTGAGGCTTGGACATGATCATTCGAAAAAATATCCCGAGGGACGATCACGCCTTTTTGTTCAAATTTTTCGATAAAGCTCGGTATCAAACCCAGAGATTGAAACTGGCCTAAAATTCGCCGATTTTTATCATAACCCACTTCTTTAAATTTAAATATCTCCTGAAGGCTCACCACATCCCCTTGCATTCCGACCACTTCGGTAACGCTCATAACTCGCCGACTTCCGTCAGAAAGCCTAGAAATTTGAACAATCAAATTAACAGCGCTAGCAATCTGCTCTCGGATAGCTTTAACTGGTAACTCCATTCCTGACATCATAGTCAGTGTCTCAAGCCGAGCAATACACTCTCGGGGACTATTTGCATGAGTGGTTGTCATAGAGCCGTCATGACCTGTATTCATGGCTTGAAGCATATCTAAAGCCGCTCCATCGCGGGTTTCCCCAACGATAATTCGGTCGGGCCGCATACGTAATGCATTTTTAATAAGATCTCTTATGGTAACAGTTCCTGATCCTTCCATATTGGATGGGCGGGTTTCTAGCCTAACCACATGCTCTTGCTGCAACTGAAGCTCGGCCGCATCTTCTACGGTAACGATACGCTCATTAGCCGGAATAAAACTTGATAACATATTTAACAAACTCGTTTTACCAGAACCCGTACCGCCTGATATAACTATATTTAGACCATTTTCGACGCAGATCCTTAAAAAATCAATCATCTGCCGATTGATTGATCCATAGTTCATATATTGTTCAGCTGAAATTCCACCTTTTTTAAATTTTCTAATTGTTAGCGCCGGACCATCAATCGAAAGTGGCTCGATAATAGCATTAACTCGGCTTCCGTCTTTTAACCGAGCATCCACCATTGGAGTTTTTTCGTCAATACGACGACCCAATGGGGTAACAATTCGTTCGATAACATTTCTCAAATGCAAGTTCGAAGTAAAGGTGATGGGACTAAGTAAAATTTTACCACTTCTTTCAACAAAAATTCGTTTATATCCATTCACCATGATTTCGGTAACCGAAGGATCGGCCAACAGATCCTCTAAGGGCCCCAAGCCTAAAGCTTCTTCGAGCACTTCTTTAATTAATTTAGATCTTTCATCTCGCGATACGCCCGCGGCCTGTCGATCTACAATTTGAGTGACCGATGACATGGTTTTATCTCGTAATTGTCTTTCTTTTTCGGGGTCACCTTGAGTATCAGCAACTCCTTTTTTTAAATCCATCACTTTTATAAGCTCGTTATGAATTCGCATTTTTAAAATATTTCGAGGATCTTGCTCTTCTAAATTTGAATGAGTATTTTTTACACCAGATATAGACGAACTCGAGGTGCCTACCGCCCCACTGCCGCCATCTTCAGATAGAGTTTTAAAATCCACAGTAGGGCGGTTTAAGGCTTTTAACTTTTGCAAAATTCCGCCATTTAGTTTGCGGCTAATTTCGTAGTACGATGCAGGAAGAGCCCCCCCACCGCCGCCCCCTTGCTGACCCATAAACGGGGTGCCTCTTTGTATACTCTGATTAACCGTTGCCTCGTCTTGAGGAATGATACCAATATTTTGAAGTTTTAAATTGTTACTAATAATTTCGGGTGCAATCACTCCATTGGCATAACGGTTGATAACTAAATAAAACATTTGAAGTGGAAAGGTTTTTTTGAGCAAATCCTGTATCAAACGCTGGGTTTGATTTAATACTAATATTTCGGGGGTGGTCACAATTAGGCCAACCGTTGACTCTTGCAAAAGCCTTAATTGCAAAGGCCCTAAATCGTTACCAAGATCAATTATAATATACTTAAACTGAGCCGAAAAAAACTCTAATACTTTATTAAAGCTATCAGCTTGGACATTTAAAAGCTCATCAGGCCCTCGCACAGCACCAACAAAAAACAATCCACTTTTGTGTGGTGTTACCATTTGGGGCAGGTTTTGACTTGATAGCGAGTTTTGATACTGTGTCAATTCTGATAATGTTTTAAGAGGCTTTAGGCCTAACAAAACATTTTGATCACCCGCTGATTTTTGATCGGCATCAATCAGTAACACCTGGGCCTTTGATTCAGTCATAATAGCTAGGCTCAGATTGGCCGCCACAACGGATTTGCCGACCCCTCCTTTACCTCCTAAAACTGCAATAATTTGGCACTGCTGCTGTATTGACATATTTTTATTCCTACTCGCTCAGTCTAAATTTTCGTTTAATTTTTTCAACCCCTTGACTGGCTGAAGCTTTTATTACTGGGGTAACAAAAAACACAAACTGCCCTTGTTGTCTTGAAAAACTCCGGTTGGCATTAAGTGAAATAATCGGGGTGCCCGTACTATTGACCGGAGACTTATTATAATCGGTCCTAGCTAAGTTTCGAATTAAGCCCCCAAATGCCGCGCTCTGACCGCTTCTGACCGATATATCTGTGTTAACATTATTTGTCGAAACAGATCCTCTCTCATTATCCGCAGGTGTCGATAGTTCGGCAGAAATGGTTAAGTTGATCAAATCCGAACGTTCACCAAAAATAACAGGCGTAATTTGAGATTTAAATCCAACATCTTGGAGCTGGGTTGTTGGCCCCTGAGGCGTTTGAACTGTGTACGGAATTTTTAAACCCGAATGAATTAATCCTGATTTTGTATCTTGCACCAATACCGTCGCACTTTCAATCACGCGGGCATAACCATGCTCTTTTCCCCAATTTAATTTCGGGATAAAATTGTCTATAATGCCGCTAATCGTTGTGCTTGACCCTGTGCTTCCTTGCCCTGAGCTAAAAGTAATATGCGTTCCATCTTTAAGATTTGGCATAAATTGAAATAAAAATCTTTTTCCGTAATCTTTTTGCAACTCCACAAAATGAATCACAATTTGTATAAGTTTACTGGGCGGCGGGGCCGCTTGGGGCTTAACCGATATCAGATTAATCACTCCATCATTGGCCGCTTTTGGCTTTCTGAGCACCTGATCTTGTTCGGCTTTATCCATAACCGTTCCGGGCAAATAGAGCTTAGCTATAATTTCGGCTCTGGCTTTTTCATCTTCACTCGCTGCAAAACCTTGTAATACAATTTTATCATTAATTGATCTAACTTCGATTTCGGGGTTATTTATATCTCGAGCTATAATTTCAGCTAATTTCTTTTGCGCATTAGGAGCTAACGTTACTAGCGAAGCCGCTTGATCGCCGTATTGAGATAAAACCGTATAAATGCGGCCAATATCTTTGGGAACTAAAACGTGGCCATCTAAAATGACTTTATTGTTTATAATTCTGATTTGAATTCCTTCAATATCAACTAAAAAAGTTTGAATTTCGCGCAACACATGATCAAGTTTATTTTTTCTAACATCAACTCGGTACTCGATAAGAATGCGGCCTTTATTATCCATAATGGTTAAAGTCCCGACACCCTCTTTAACCCCAATAAAACGAATTGATTTAATACTCTTTAAATATGTTGCGCTGACAGCTGCCTTATAATCACCTCTAAAAATTGTTGATTTAGGAAGCTCAATCGGTAAGGGCTCATCATGTGTTACCGAAGTGGAAAGCTGAATAAATCGCCTTTTGTATTTATTTTTTCGGTTATCAAACAGTTCTTGCTCTTGGGCTGCCTCAACCAAGGGCGAAGCCACAGTTATTGACTCATTTAAGGGTGCTAAAACCGCTGGATCTTCGGCTAATGGCTCGCTTATTGGTTGGGCGCCCACTTGAGTAACACTTTCGCCCTCCCCTAATTGAGCCATAAGTTTGCTAGCTAAGCCCATACTTAGTAAAACAATTATAATAAATAGACGCCCAATCAATTTTTTTTGCATTAACGTCTTGGACCTCCGCCCGAAGGGCTAAAGCGATTTGGGATCACGATGGGGGGCGCAGCAGGCGTCGAATAACTAGGCCCTGCGCCCAATCCAAAAGATCCCGATATAGCATCTCCTGTTGAACTCGGAAGCCTAGGAAGCTGAGACTTATCGTTAGGATTTCTGAGTGTAAAAAAGATGTTACCAGGAGATGTGGCTAGCACATAAACCATATCTTGGGCTTCTTTAGGTGTTAACTCGATAGTGACCGAGTTGTATTTTGTATCTCCCGTTAGTGCAATTTGAGTTACCGATTTAGACGAGGCATCATACTCAAATGTTCGAGGAATACTGTTAACAACATTGATTCCGGTTGCAAGCACCGGCACATCGCTAAATAAAGTTACAACATCTCTTCGAGCGCTCGTTCCTCGGCCCGAGTCAACGGCGGTTATAATATCAACCCGGTCCCCAGGGCGAATCAGCTTTGCAACCCCCCTAGTTTCATCTATCGGTATCGTTAAGGCCCTTTTGGTTGGCGACACCTGAATTGAAATTCCCGTTTCGGGGCCCGGTTGCAAAAGTTTATTAATCAAAACCTGCTCCCCCTTTTTCATGGGCGCTGATGCAATTTGCCCAACAATAGGCTCAATATCTGTTGCTGCTCCAGGCTGAACAAAGTTTTCGGGAATTTCGGCAAGCTCAAGCAAATCATCATCTAAAGTTTGCAGCTCAAGCACTTCTTTTTTTGTTACTACAACCATTTTTTTTGGACCATAGGATTTTTCAAATTCAGCCCTTTTTTCTTGCGAGTAGGAGTACATTAAAAAGGCAGCAAAAATGCCGGCAATAATCGCAACAAATAAATTTTTTCCATCTTGATTCATTTTAAAGCTCCCCTTTATCAATCCAAAATGTTACCCACTATCTTATAGGCATGCACCTTGCATTTAAACAAATTCCATAGGTCGTCCTGAGCCACACCGTGTTTCCTATATCAGAATTAGATTCAGTATACACGTCTGAGGCTAATCCGGGATCTTTAATATCGGTTACTCGACGATGATCCTGTGGTTTTGTACTATCATCAAAGCCCTGATTGGCATCTGTAAACTTAATTGGTCTTTGTGTAACAAAGTATTGCGGTTCCTCGTGGCTAGGTGAGCCTTCCGAAATAATTCCATGAAACCGGTAACCCACTTTATTATACGCAATTTTAACTACATCCTGAGAGCCCGATGGCTTATCTCTTAACCGATTTAAGTTTTGTCTGTGCCTAAAGGTTTCAAAGGCATAATTGCGAGCGGCAATGCTGTTAAGAATTCCTGAATGTATGACTCCAAAAAAACCCAGACTAAAGTTTATAAGTAAAGCAAATACTAATAACACAGGTATCAACTCAATATTTGAAATTCCTTTTTGATTTATTTTAACAACCATTATCTTCACCTAAATAAAAATCATCGGGGCGATTTAAAAACTCAGCACCAAGAGTTTCTAAGCTTGTATCTGAGAGTTTATCTTTCCACAGACTTTTCTCTTTTCTTTTTTCAAAAAATTTTTGACATTCTAATTGTGTTGGCTCACGAGATAAAATGGATGTGATTTTAACTATAAACCCTGAGGCATCACCATCGGGGTTAGTGCT
>DYOP01000017.1:12971-41452 GCA_020720425.1 Bdellovibrio sp.
CTGGGCCTTGGCGAATATCTAATTGATCTTTTTTTGAAATTTCATACCAGTCAGATTTAAAAAATTGACCTATGGCGGTTCCGTTTTTAGTTAAGGATTCAAACTTTTTTTGAGCGGCCTCTCTTTGTTTTGCCGGATTAATATTCCCTGCCATATGCGCCCGACTGCTGGCATACGACACATATTGAACGGCCTCAACAACAAACAAAGTATAATTTAAAATAAATAATACGACCGACAATCCACCCACTAAAACAAATGACAATAAAAATTCGGTAATCACAACTCCCGAAGAGGTGTTACTTTTTGTTAGATTTACTTGGTTGGGTCTAGCGAAATTCGCCTTGACGACATCGAAGGATGAAGACCTGGAGTTGCACTGTTTTTGTCTACCTGACACGATTTCCATACTCCACACTGTATCACCCCGCTGAGCTTACCCCAAGGTTCAAATGTAAGCTTCTGGACAAAGGCAGTGTCTTTTAAAAAACGATACATACTAGCGCTTAGACCAACAACAATAACGAGTAACAGAATGTACTCAATTATTATTTGTCCTTTTTGACTTTCCATTTGAGCGTTACCGCTAGGGAGTTTCATTTTTTACCGCACTTTTTTTTGAGCCCAACTACCTAGGTTTTGTTTCCCATGTCGCCTTGTGATCACCGGACTGGCCGTTTATCGCTTCGGCAAAGCCAGTCCCTGTAATTAAATGTTTTTCAATACGCACACCCAACTTTGGACCCGCCTCTTTAAACGCCGTCGCTGGAGCCTGGTAACTCACTTTCATTAACATAAAAACAAAAGCCGTCAAAAGTAGGATGTACTCGATGATCATACTATTCTAGCTTACTCCCTCTCATCAAAGTCATTTATTTTACCACTTACTGTATTCATTTTACCCCTAACTGCACCAATTATTTGATCTTTGAAAATCCCTGCCACTGCCAAAATAACAACTACAAGCAAAATATACTCGGTCATGCCTTGGCCTGACTGATTAGATACTTTTTTGTTTTTTAGCCACTTATTTACTTTGTTCATTAATTTCATAACACCCCCTTATGTGTTTTTTTTACCTAACACTTGCTCGGCAGTAAAAGTAGTTACTTAACTAGTTTAGCAAAAAAAATTTAAATTTATTTGTTTTCTTTGGTTTTTTTTAAGTTTTGTCTCAAATTAAAACACTTTTATAAAGTTTAGGGCCTACGAACGCAGATCAACACTTTTTTACCTTTTGAGACACGGCCATCCATGGCCTCTGCAAGCGTAAAGCTGTCCTTGCGCTTGAGGTCCCAAAAGGTAAAAAAATATTAATCTGCTTTTCTACGGCCAAAGCAATTTAATTGTAAAAAAATTATTATGCGTATTATTGATACAAGCTTTCTGGTAACAGATTAGATTGACGGCCTGACTTCGAACGTGAATTTTTTAATTTGCCTTTATTAGGGGGGAGCGAACCAAAAAGAGCTTTATATTTTATCTTTTTAGACCTCAAGCGCTAGGATAGCGCAAGCTTGCAGAGGCCATGGATGGCCGTGTCTGAAAAGATAAAATATAAAGCTCTTTTGGGGAAGCGACAACAATAACAACAATAACAACAAAAAAATAAACTAAATAATAAACTAAATAATAAAAAATTTGTGTTAAAAAAACTCACCACTGATTGTTTAAATTATCAGTGGCGACATGTTATTTATTATTTTAGGATGAGCCGCTCAAAATCAGAGAACTCATTTTTAGTAGGCCGTATTAAAGTAACTCCTATCCATTCCGCAGTATTGTGATTGGCATCTAACAGCTGTTCCGTTTGCAGCCACCGCTCCATTAAATACAAGTTGGTAACTCCAGCTTGGGTCTTCGAGCTTTCCTTGACTCACTTGAAGTTGTAATAACTTGTTCCATGCATAACTCATTTGTGGACCATAGGCCCGAGCTTCAAACCCTTGACTGTTATTGACAGGCCAAATAGTAGCTTTTAAAACAAGGGGGTTAAATATCCCGCTCGTGTTACCCGGAAACCATCCTGTAAATAAACCTATAATGGCACTTTCAAAATCGGGTAATGAGTAACTATACCAACCGGCTCCGCCCATTTGATTGGCAGGAGCAGAGCGAATTACGATAGTTACCTGATTAACCGTTGATCCACCATCGGCCCATAACACCATATCATGGGCACCGCTGATCCATGTTTGACAGCTGGCAAGGCCACCTGATGTTTGTTCTCGGTCGCAGGTTCCCATGGCTTCTTTTAATAATGAATGCATGCCTTGCTGGGCTTGAAATGTGCTACCTGCATTAATATAACCGGGCATATAAAAATTAGATGACTGGGCATAAAATCCAATTTGCGAACTCGCTGGCAATATACCAGGGCCAGGCGTTACAACGGGCGGTGGAGCTCCAGCCCCTCCTGATCCTCCGCCGCTTCCACAGCCCGTTAAGGCCACGCTAAATCCAAGCAGACTATATGTTACCATTTTAAAAGTATTGAGTTTGAAAGTATTGAGCATAACCACCTCGCTTTTGATTTTTCTATCAATACTGGGTAATGCATGACCATTGCCATGCCCATAGGGTTCTCAGAACTGTTTAAATTACTTACAGGTGCTTTTTATCTGACTATAGCTTTTACATAGGCTCCTTTTTGTCTTTCAAAATAGCCAAAACTCAATTTGTTTCTATTTGACATCTTATTTAAACAATAAATTTGGGTTTAAAATTTGCTATATGTTTTTAACAACTTGGATTGGCTGAGTTGATTTGCGATATAATTTTTAAGGAGTATTTATGAAAAAATATGTTTTAGCGGCTGCTCTAACTTTAGTTACCTCAAACCTGCATGCGACTACTTATTTATGTTTGCATCTTGATCAGGGTAGCGTTGTTGTAAAACCTAAGCTTGGCTTAAATCAAATTGGCACACTTGATGGCAACAAGGTATTTCTTCAAGAAGAAAACACAGGCATAACTCAACTCAAAGTAAATAGTTCTGTTGGCGAAACAACTGTTTTGGCTCACTCGGGGTATCTATTATTTTCTCAAATAATTAACGATAAAAAGTTGGCCATAGAATGCATGAGTAAAGATTAGTAAAAACTGAATGAAATGGCCCATGGGCCTAGAACTGAATGAAAATTTAATTAAGTTTAATATTTATTTAATAATTTTAAAACAAAAGGAGTTCGATATGAATAATAAACCAGTTACTAATAAAGCTTTTTCTTTTGCAGCTTCGGCTGTTGTTGCTATATCGATTTTTAGCTCAGTAACTTTTGCTGCTGATGATCTTAACGACCAAGATCGGCGCGAAGTTGTAGAGGGCAAAATCGAAGCGGGGCTAGAAAATATTAAACAATTTTCTATCACCCAATTGGCTAATGCTTATGTTGAACTTATGAAATTTCAAGAAAAAGTAGGTAGCGAAGAAAACAAAGCAGCCCTTGTTTCGGCCATAGGTCAAATGAGCACAGTTATTGAATCTCGAATCAACGAAATCAAAAATATGAACATGATTGATGTGGCGTTTATTCAAGACACATTAGATTTGGTTAAAAACTTTCAAAAAGAGCTAAAACAAGCCAACGAATCTATTGATAAAAAGGCCAATCAAGATCAATAATATTTAAATGTTAAATATTATTGAATACCCCTTAATAGAACCATTTGATTTTGGATTTTTAAAAGTATCGGCTTTACACACCATTTATTATGAACAAGTGGGTAACCCCAATGGGTTACCTGTTGTTTTTTTACATGGTGGGCCTGGCGGCGGGATTAACCCCGACCAAAGGCGTTTTTTTGATCCCAATAAATACCGAGTCATTTTGTTTGACCAAAGGGGCTGTGGACAATCCACGCCTTTTGCTGAGTTAAAAGAAAATACTACTTGGGATTTAGTGGCTGATATAGAAAAATTGCGAATTAAGTTTGGTATTAGTCAGTGGCTTGTTTTTGGCGGCTCTTGGGGAAGCACTCTGGCCTTGGCTTATGCGGTTACCCACCCACAGGCTGTAAGGGGCCTCATTTTAAGAGGCATATTTTTATGCCGGCCCAGCGAAATTTCTTGGTTTTACCAAAGTGGTGCGGGCCGACTTTTTCCGGAGGCCTGGGAGCTATTTAAAAATCATATTCCTCCCGAAGATCAAAACAATCTGGTAGCAGCCTACTTTAAACGCTTAACCGATAGTAACCCCGAGGTGCAACTCTTAGCTGCCCAAAAATGGAGCCAATGGGAGGCGGCCACGTCTTACCTGTTACCTAAAGTTTCTGCCATTGAAGAAATGGGCGACGCCCAAAAAGCCCTGCCTTTTGCACGTATCGAGTGTCACTACTTTGTTAATAATGCCTTTTTTAATTCGGATCAGTTTTTACTTGAACAATGTTATAAAATTTTGCACTTGCCTGTTACCATTGTGCAGGGCCGATACGATGTTGTTTGCCCCGCTCAAAGCGCATGGGAGCTTAAACAAGCCCTCCCTCAAGCGACATTATTAATTATCCCCGATGCGGGGCACTCGGCCTCAGAGCCTGGCATTAAAGCCGCACTCATAAAAACTTTAAACGATTGGCAATAAAAAAAAGCCCCTCGATAAATCGGGGGGCTTTAGGTTTTTGGCGCGAAAATGTGATCTTTAAATGAAGATCGTCACCTCCGCCTGGATCATCTTATACTTAGTCACCAAGCACCACCCCCTTTCGTGTCACAGGATGTGACATAATCAGGATATTAAAAGGTCTTTGGTCTGGCTAGTAATTATTTTGATTTTGATTAAAATCAGGACCTCAAGTGGTTAATTATTTCTTTTTGAATTCGTGTCATCTCAGCATCAGGGTAAACTTTAGCTTTTGAAAAACTAAAATCTGCCATCGACCATGAGGGAATCAGATGATGGTGGTAGTGATGCACCTCATAGCCTATGGTTGCTGTTAAGACCCTCTCACATTGGGTTGCTTTTTTAATAGCAACCCCTAGTTTGAGTGAAATTTTTTGTAAGTGTACATAGGTTGCTTCATCTAAATCAATCCACTGATCAAATTCTTTTTTAGGAATCACCAATGTGTGACCAAGCTGAACCTGTTCTCTGGCTAAGATTGCTAAAACAAGCTCGTCTTGATAAACAACATAGGCCGGCAGCCTACCTTCAATAATTTGAGTAAAAACCGATGACACAAAATCCCCTTATCTCTTTTCCATGGGTAACCATTCTTGGTTAGCAGGTCCCATCCATTTTCCACGAGGGCGATAAATTCGGTTGTTCGCATACTGTTCAAACGCATGAGCACACCAGCCCGCAATTCTTGATACTGCAAAAATAGGTGTAAATAAGTCTGTCGGAATTCCGAGACTATAATAAACCGTCGCCGAATAAAAATCGACATTAGGCATAAGCCCTTTTTCTTTGTTCATGGCATCATCAATTAAAACTGACATTTCGTACATATAATGTTGGCCCGTTTGCTGAGTCAGCTGATTGCTGTACTTTTTTAAAATCGCAGCTCTGGGGTCGCCATTTTTATAAACCCGGTGACCAATTCCCATGACTTTTTCTTTTGCAGATAAAGCGTCATTTACAAATCGTTTTGCATTTTCGATTGAACCAATTTTTTTAAGCATTAAAATAACTTGCTCATTGGCTCCGCCATGAAGTGGCCCTTTGAGTGCGCCAATGGCTGACACAATCGCTGAATGCAAATCACTTAACGATGAAGCTGTTACCCGAGTTGCAAAAGCTGAGCAATTAAGTTCGTGATCGGCATGCAACACTAAGCATGTATCAAATACTTTGACATAATCAGAATTAGGCTCTTTGCCGCCAGATAGCATGTACATAAAATTCCATGCAATTGATTTTCCGGGCTTGGGCGCAATAGGCTCTTCCCCTTTTCTGATCGACTCAAGAGCACAAACCAATGTTCCCATTTTAGCTGTTAGCTTAAGGGCTTTATGTTTATTAGCATGAGGAGTATTGTCTTGAGATTCGGGGTCAAAATGACCTAATAAACTAACCGCTGTTCTCATCCAACCCATAGGGTGAACATCTTTTGCCGGAATTACTTTAAGAGCGGCAATATACTCAGGGCACAGGGCCTGCTCGCGAGAAAGCTCGGCCGTAAAAGTGGTTAACTCTTTTTGGCTTGGTAACTTTCCATTCCATAGTAAATAAATTGTTTCTTCAAAGGTCGCATTGGCCGCCAGATCTTCGATCGTATATCCTCGGTAACTTAGTGTTGTATCTTGAATTGCTGAAACTGATGTTGAGCAAGCGATAACGCCCTCGAGCCCTTTATCAATAGCTCCATCAAACGTGGTAACTTCAGTGCCTGACATACATTCTCCTTTTGTGAGTGTTTAGTGGTACGAAATTAATGCAAGGATCTCATATTATTAGGCTTTGGCAAGCCGAATGACTTTTGCCTTGACCTGCATAACCAAGACGGTCTGATCTCTCACGGGAGGGTCTTGCGGGCCCAGCTCCATTGACTTAAAGCATAACCCATTGCGCAAGTCGTGAATGTTAAGATGAGAAGCCTGATTAAGGTAATTTAAATATTTCTGACCTGAGTCTGGTAACAGATTAAACCCTGGTGAGAGCAAGACAATTTGTCCCATGCTTTCGAGGTAAATTTTATTTGATTTAATTTCATCTACATTATTTTTTGAAATAGCCGCATAAGTACTGGGAATTTTTTCCCAGTGTTTTTTCTGACTCTGGTAGCAATAAAAATCAATGCTACCCATGGTAACATATTCAATTGATAGGTCTTTTTGATCAACAATGGCGTAAAAAATATCGAGCCGCTCCTTATCAGTCATTTTATCTGTAAGACCTTGGATCATTTTTTGCACAGTATCGATCACTGTCATATTTGCTCTTGACTCAAGCCTGGGAGCCATCTGAATAAGCAAAGATAAAACAAGAGCGCTTAGCCCATGAGAATTAGGAGACGCTAAAAACACAGCAAACCGAGTTTTATCTTCTAAAGCAAATACGTCATAATAATCCCCACCGACTTTATACCCCGCCGTAAAGCGCGTTGAAAACTCAAACCCTGATATGTTTTTAATTTCTGTTGGCACTAGTTTTTTTTGCAGCTCTTTCATTTTATTAATATCGCTCTGAGCCTCGCTGATAAGCTCTTCTACCTTTTGATCAATTAACTCCATGGATTGAGCATAGTTTTGATTTTCGGCAATCAAATGCTCGATGCGAGATTGTAATTGAGAAATTTGCATTTTTAAGTTTTCTTCGCTCACTCGACTACCATAAAAGATAGGCCAATGAGTTCAAATCAAAATCGAATGATCAACCCAAGTCTTGACCAAAGTCTTGACCCAGGTCTTGACCCAGGTCTTCACCTCAGTCTCGGTCATATCTCAATCTAGGCCTCAGCTTAAGTTTCAAATTAAATAATAACTTAAATTTTAGCTCAAGCTTTGGTCAACTTTTGGAGCGATTAACCAAAAGAGCCAATGATTAAGTTTCTTATAAATTCATTTTAATTAGGTTTTTCCCAAACGGACAAATCACCATAACTAAATAAGCGAAAATTATTTTGAATAGCCCACTCATAGGCCGTTTTAACATTTTCTAATCCCGAAAAGGCCGCCACTAATGCTAAAAGGGTCGATTCGGGCTGATGAAAATTAGTTAACAAAACATCCACTACTTTATACTCATAACCAGGGTAAATAAACAAATTGGTTTGCCCTTCAAATCCGAACTCATTTTGAACAAGCTTTTGACTAGCCAGACTTTCTAAGGTTCGGGCCACCGTTGTCCCCACTGACCAAATGCGATGCCCTTTTTGTTTAGCCTCATTAATAGCCTTCCACACATCTTGGCTAACATGGGCCCACTCGTAGTGCATCGGGTGATCTGTTAAATTTTCACTTGTTACCGGCAAAAAAGTTCCCAATCCTACGTGCAATGTGGTTTTACAGACAACAACTCCCCTTTGGGTTAATTGCTCAATTTGGTGCCAATCAAAATGAAGGCTCGCCGTGGGGGCCGCCAAACTCCCCAGCTTATTAGCCCATGAGGTTTGATACCAAGTTTCATCATCGCTTGTTTGGTGACGGTCGTTTCTTAATTTTTGAATATAGGGCGGAAGGGGCAGCTCTCCGTGTCTTTGAAAGTAGGTCTCATCAATTGTTTTACTGAGTTCAACTATTTGGGGCTTACCTCCGCTTACAAGCCCCATTTGTATACCTTCTGGCAAAATAAGTTTTTGATTTTTTTTAAGCCTTGAAGAAGGAAACAAAACCTCCCAGCGCTCTGAGCCCACATCGGAGGCGTTTAGAGATATGTCTTTAGATGAAGTTTTTAAAGGTGTTACCACAGAGTTTAAAAATAATATTTCAAACCCTTCTTGGCTCCAAATGCGCCGGTGCGATACTTTTGTATCATTAATAACCCAAACATCCCCCGCCTGGGGTTTAAGTAAAAGCTCTTGCATTGATATTTCTTGCGGTATTTTTTGTGACTGCTCATGAGACTGCTCAGGCTGGGGCTGCTTTAATTGATGAGGCACATACATAACCCTTGATGGCCTTTGGGGCTTAAGGGCCACTAAATGCTCGGGGTATTGATAACTGAGGTCAGATTTGGTAATCATAGGGTTTTAAGTTTCATAAACTCCAAAAAAACTCAAAGCCTCAAACTGATTTTTTGCTATGCGCTATTAACATGGTCTTAACAATAGCCTCTTATCCAATCTTCTGTCAGCACACCTTTACAGATTCATTTTAACTCTAACAACAAAGGAGATTCAAATGAAACATCTGTTTTTTAAAAAAGGGCTGGCAAGTTTAGCTTTATTAGCTGCACTTTCAGCACATGCGACCAATGGTGATAATTTAATCGGCTACGGACCTATCTCTCAAGCTATGGGAGGCTCAGGCGTTGCGATGGGCATGGGACCAGAGAGCATTTTAAAAAATCCAGCTCTTATCCAAACCCCTAACCAATTTGAATTTTTATTTTCAGGCACCTACTTTTCCCCAACTGTTACCTCAGGCTTTCAGGGCGGTTCACAGCAAACAAGCAAAGCCAATACTTTTTTAATTCCGTCAGTTGCTTTTATTAATAAGATTAACGATCAATACAGCTTCGGTCTTGGCGCCTACGGTGTATCGGGCCTTGGTGTTGATTACCGCGGAGCCGATGCCAATTCGGGCCTATCTAAAATGTCAACTTCACTCAGTCTTATGAAGTTTGCTCCAAGCCTTGCTTACAGCAATGAAAACTTAAAAGTGGGCGCATCACTCGCTATTATGTATGGTACTCTTGCTATTTCTTATGACCGCGCTCCTAATACCAGCGTTGGAAGCGAGTCTCCCGGAAAATCAGAAACCCTTGGCTATGGTGTAGATCTAGGCGTGGCTTATCAACTTAATGATTTTTAATTGGTTTAAATTACCAATCAGCCATTTCTATGACCTATGATTACCAACTTAAAGATGCAGCTTCTGATTTTCAAATTACAAGCGAAATTAATTCAGACACTCTAACTCAACCTGATGAATTAGCTCTTGGTGTAAGCAGACAGTGGGATTCTTGGGGCATGAGCCTTGATTATCGCATGATCAATTGGGCCAATGCGACCGGATACAAAGAGTTCGGCTGGGATAATCAAACTGTGTATGCTTTAGGTGGATCATACAAATTTAACGATGTTCACACTTTGCGCTTTGGTTATAACTTTTCACCAAACAGCCCCCTTGGCCAAAAAGCGATTGAAAACTCAACCAGCTCAGCTCGCGGTCCTATCAACTATTTCAACTTAGTTGGGTTTCCGGCCACATCAAAAAGCCATATCTCTGTTGGTGTTACCCACCAATTTAGTAAAGGCTTTTCTTTAGACTCAGCCCTTGTTGTTTCGCCAGAAGAATCAACCACGGCTCTGTTTGATGCTGATGGCCCCGGTTCAACATCGGCAATGACTTACAAAACTACCCACGCCGAAACTAACTTAACCGTAGCGGGTCGCTGGACGTTCTAATATCTGTTTTTTATTAATTACTCACTTGCAAAAAAGGCCCCTCATGGGGCCTTTTTTTTTGCGCAGGTCTTGGCGCAGGTCTTGGCGCGGATCGAGGCAATTATTGTTTTGCCGAGTAGCAACTGCTCTGAATAGTAGACAAGCATGCTTATCTTGGCATATGCTATTTTTGTTACCCTAGATTATCGACATAGGCCCGGGTGGCGAAATTGGTAGACGCACTAGCTTGAGGTGCTAGCGCTCGAAAGGGCGTGCTGGTTCAAGTCCAGTCCCGGGCACCACTTGTCAAGCTATGCGAACCAAAATTTGCACATGAATTTAAACCGCTTATAAAAGACCGCGCCTGATAAAGTCTCAAGGCTTATTTATTTGCTTACACACGTAAGAAACTGTTTGGGCTTGATAATTTTTAATCCCTGATTGCCATCCAAAACTAACAAATCCTCATCACCAGTAACAATATATTGAACCGATCCACCGATAGCCGCTTCTAAAAATTTATCGTCTTTACGGCGCTGAATCTCCCGCAAGCGCTCAGCGGTTAGTTGCAAATAAGGGGGGCTGGATTAGTGAGACGGAACAGCCTTAAAATTAATCTTAGCAAGTCTTAAGGGCCATTGTTACTCTATTTCTTAAAACTAGGGCAAGTAGAGGTCCACGTATCACTAATACTGTAGCATTCTTTTGAATTACAAATCGTATCAAAGGTAAGGGCAGCATACGGAGATCTGTGTTTACCTAAGTCCCCAAAGTCATGGAGGTCATGATAGGGCTCACCATCCTCCGTCTTATCCAGGAGATTGCGAACGCATAGTTTGAAACGAGACTGGTTTTTAAGAACATTCTCTACTTTCTTTAAATGAGTCATGCATTCCTGCTTTCCTTGATTCGTTGGATAGAAAACAGGAATGGCTTCATTTCTATTGTTTAACATATAAAGGACGTACTGATGACGCCAGTTATTCTCCTTTTCTGCGTTCATAAAATAACATTCGTGAATGATTCGATTGCGATCTATTTCAACGATGTTAAGTTCTTCTTTATCAAAGCTGGTCATTTTAAAACTTTGAGTGCTTTGGCAGCCGCAAAGAAGGACTATAAATAATAAAATTGAATTATTTCTTTTTGAGTTTTCCATAAAAGCCTCTGTAGTTTGTCATTATTCTTTTTGCCATATCGGACTTGTCATTTAGGATTCCCTTGTAAACTTGGATAACTTCATCTGCAGTTGCTTCTCGCTTAAGAAGCCTCTCTGCGTACTGCTTCTTATATGCCAACCATCTGGTACCCATAGCAATAGACACGTTGGGATCTTTCAAGTCTTTCTTACGAATATCTTTAAACACAAAATCTTTAGATTCTCCTGTCAAGTCTTGGATAATCTTTAAAGTATCAGTTGTAATTTGGGTTAACCCTGTTGCTTTTTTATTTGTCGCATCCGGATTAAATGTAGACTCAGATGCGATGAGGGCTTTTAGCATATCAGGGTCAAGGGGGAACTTTAGATTCAGTTTTTTATTGAAGTAATCAACCCAAACTGAAATGTAATCATCGTATTTATCTTCATTCGGAAAAAAAAGCTTTGCTTTTGCAGGCTGAATAATATTTTTCTTTTCATGGTTTTTGAAAGTTTGATCTATCAAGACTAAATCCAAATACTGCCCTTCAATATGACGTAAGTGCCTGTCGACTATTGTTTGACCTGAAGGGTTCTTTTTACTAACTGGCACGCGGCGGGGATGTTCACTGACAATCACAATTTTAGATTTTTTGTTTGTGGCCATAGGAGATTTTGGCTTTTTACCAAAACGAAGTCAAAATCATTGCTAATAGCTGACGACCAATTGCGATAGATGGACCCTCCTACAGCCTACATTCAGCTGACCAACCATGACTCAATCTCTTTACTGAATGGTTACCAAAACATTGAATATGGCTTTGGAGGGGCTGCCGGAGGAGTGGTATCACAAGAGACAACCATGGTATTTTTTCAGAGCCCCCGTATTTAGCATCTTATGCTTCTGTTTTTTATGACGGAAGTTCTTCTTTAAGAGGGCTTAATCTTCAAGCTCATCGCTTAACGTAAAATGACAACAGTAAAAGTTTTAGTGAATTAGCTATTAACTCTAAGGCGAGTGAAAACTATACCTCTGGTAACAATTGATTTCATTTTTGGTAACGCTAACAAACGAAGTTTCGATTTTTAAATTATTGGCTCGCACCACCCGAGGGCTCTCTAAAATACTTAATAAAAATATAAAAAATGTAATTATGATATACTTTCTCATTTGCCTATTTGCCCCATTTTCAATTTCTAATTTTACTTTGTCATACACCCAAGACTTTAAGTGTTATGCGAGCTTTAAGCAAAATCCTCAAGGCTGCATTCTGTGATATCAATAAAGTTTATTTATCTAAGCTTTGCTTAAGGGCTTCGGTTTTATAGTGAACCACAAGAGGATCAATTAGAACTTCCATTTTGCCGTTCATAATTTCGCTAATAGCATGAGATGTTAAGCCTATGCGGTGATCGGTTACTCGGCTTTGAGGAAAATTATAAGTTCTGATTCTTTCTGAACGGTCACCTGTACCAATTTGCGAAAGCCTAGCATCAGAGGCTTCTTTTTCTCTTTTGTCCTCTTCGAGTTGAATTAATTTTGAATACAAAATTTGAAAGGCTCTTTCTCGGTTAGCGAGTTGAGATTTTCCTTCTTGGCAAAAAACAATAATGCCCGTTGGAATATGCAACACACGTACAGCAGATTCGGTCCTATTAACAGATTGCCCTCCCGATCCTTGAGATCGGGTCACATCAATTCGCACTTCTGTCATATTTATTTTAACTTCTTCTGTATCTTGCTCAGGAATTACGGCCACCGTTATCGTACTCGTATGGACCCGTCCCTGAGTTTCGGTATCAGGAACGCGTTGCACCCGGTGCACACCACTTTCGTACTTAAGTTTTGAATAAACCTTATCTCCCGCAACCCTTGCAATAACCTCTTTGTACCCACCCACGTTACCCTCTGACACCGAAAGGCCTTCGAGTTGCCATCCCTGAGAGGCAGCATAGTGCGTATAGGCCCGATAAAGCTCTTCGGCAAACAAGCTGGCTTCATCGCCACCGGCTCCGGCCCTAATTTCAAGAATTACGTTTTTATCATCGTTTGGATCTTTGGGTAACAGTAAAACCTTGAGCTCTTGTTCAAAGTTTTGTCCTTGTTCGTTTAAGGTTTTTAGTTCTTCTTTAGCCATTTCCCTAATCTCAGGGTCGGCATCTTTAAGTAACTGGTGATTTTCACTTATCTCGGTTTGAGTTTTTCTAAGCAAACGAAAGGTGCCCACGATCGACTGCAAGTCACCATATTCTTTCATAAGGGAACGATATTTTTTTTGATCGCTCGCCACCGAAGGATTTTGCAACTGGTGCGAAATCTCTTCGTATCGGCGTTCTACTTGAACAAGCTTTTCTATCACATGAACTTCTTATTTTTTTGCAGCTGTGCCCATATTAGCGTATTTCTTTTTAAATTTATCTAATCGGCCTTCAGAATCCATAATTCGCTGCTTACCTGTATAAAAAGGGTGAGAAGCCGAAGAAACCTCAACCGTAATTAATGGATACTCTTTACCATCTTCCCACTTAACTTTTTCTTTAGATGTCAGTGTAGATAGCGATAAAAAACTATAGTCACAAGAAACATCTTTAAAAACAACAGGTTGAACTTTAGGGTGGATTTCTTTTTTCATTTCGTACTCCTTTATTAAAAATAATAAAGCCTATAAACAATAAAGTCTAAAACAGTAAAGCCTTTAAAAGCCTATAAACAATAACGCTAACCTTGATAACACATTTTTTAGGCAGTGTAAATGACCTAAATTAACTATTGCCCCCGCCTGGGCCACTCATGGCCCTTAAAAAATCAACATTCGTTTTGGCTGAGCCCAATTTGTCGGTTAAAAACTCCATCGCATCGACCACGTTCATCGGAGCTAAAACTTTTCTTAACACCCACAAACGATTAAGATCGGCTTTATCCACAAGAAGGTCTTCTTTACGAGTACCCGATTTATTGATATCCATACATGGGAAAATTCGTTTTTCCATAAGCTTACGATCTAAATGAATCTCAGCATTACCTGTTCCCTTAAATTCTTCAAAAATAACTTCATCCATACGAGAGCCTGTATCAATAAGGGCGGTGGCAATAATTGTTAACGATCCACCCTCTTCGATATTTCTGGCGGCTCCGAAAAATCTTTTAGGCTTGTGCAGCGCATTGCTGTCCACGCCTCCTGATAAAATTTTACCACTTGGCGGAACCACCGTATTGTAAGCCCTCGCCAGCCGAGTAATTGAGTCTAATAAAATAACAACATCATGTTTATGCTCAACTAAACGCTTAGCTTTTTCGATAACCATTTCAGCAACCTGTACGTGACGCGTTGGCGGTTCATCAAAAGTCGAACTAATCACTTCGCCTTTAACTGAACGCAACATATCTGTTACCTCCTCGGGACGCTCATCAATTAGTAACACGATTAGCTTAACCTCGGGATGGTTGGTTGAAATGGCATTGGCAATATTTTGAAGCAAAACGGTTTTACCGGTACGAGGAGGGGCTACAATTAAAGCCCGTTGCCCTGTTCCTAAAGGAGACATCAAATCAACCACGCGGGTTGTAAACTCAGTGGGACCAATTTCTAACCTAAGTCTGCGATTGGGATAAATCGGAGTTAAGTTATCAAATAATATTTTGTCTTTTGCTGTATCGCTGGGCTCGTAGTTAAGTGTATCAACTTTGAGTAGGGCAAAATACCTTTCGTTACCCGCAGGAGGGCGCACCGTTCCGGTAATAGTATCCCCAGTTCTAAGACCATATTTTCTGATCTGACCGTGAGCCACATAAATATCGTCTGGGCCTGGCAAGTAGTTATAATCCGGAGACCTTAAAAAACCATAACCTTCTTGTAAGATCTCAAGAACCCCTGAGCCATGAATATCAACAATTTGAGCGGCCCTTTTTAAAATTTCAAAAACCAGATCTTGTCTTCTAAGGCCTGCTGCATTTTCGATTTTTAATTTAACTGCCAACTCGGTTAGCTGAGCTATGTTTTTTGATTTTAAATCTTTAGATGATAGCCATGATTTTTCAATATCGGTTAAATTAACCTCTGATAAATCAAATTTATCGGGCTGATTGTCTCCGCCGCCTTGGTTACCCGAAAGCTCGTTACCCCTTTGGGCCTGGTTGCCCGATCTTTCTCCTCGATAATCTCTTCTTTGATTGTTGTTATTACTGTTACCTGGTCGATGATGGGTGCTATTTCCACTTCCACCACCACTGCCTCCACGATCTCGGCGTTCAAAATGTCTTGACTGCCCACCACCCTGAGAACCATGCCTTGGACCCTGCTGTTGTTGCTGCTGTTGCTGCTGTTGGCCCTGTTGCGGCTGTGACCCTTGCTGTGACTGAGTTTGTTGAGGCTGACCCGTTGTTGGCGCAGGCGGCGGCTGAGAGGGAGATTCAGAAGTAGAAGTAGAAGCAGAAGTAGAAGCAGAAGAAGCTTGAACATCCATGGGGGCGCTGCTTACAACACTATCGTTACTCGAACGACCGCCCTCTTGGCCTTGGCTTAGGTTTTGATTCTGGTCTTGCCCCTGATTTTGAGGCGGCCTAGGACCATCGCCTTGACTTTGATCTTGATTTTGGTTTTGCTCTTTAGCCGGAGGAGCCACTGCCATCATAGGCTCAGCAGATAATGCTTCTTTGGGCTCGGCCATTTTAGGCTTAGTTCGCTTTTTTTGGGGTACACCCTGAGGTTGGTCAGAATCCGATTCTTTAGACAAGCAAAGCTCCTTTTTTGATGAACATATTAGGTATACTTCTTTATAAATAGGTAACTATTAAGCGTTGAAAGAAGTCTAATAATGCGTAAATCATATGTTTTTAGTATTTTAGTGGATTTTAGGTTTTATTATTTGATTATTTTTTTAGTGTTTAAAGCCGTTATTACTTGATATTGTTTTATATTATTAATTGTAAATTATTATTTTGCATTAAATCGTACTGTTTTTAGTGGATTTATACTTATTTAATAAACCCTAACAAAAAATTGTCAAGCCCTTTGGCGAAGTTTTTAACCATTATTTAATATTTTTTAAACTTAACCCCTTTAGTTATTTAAAAATGCGTCGATAAGCAATTAAGTCGCATTTATGTGGCCATCATTTACGGAGGAGATCATGGATATAGACCAAAAAGACTCTAAGTCACCCGCCATACGAACAAAGCTCAATGTGCCTTTATCCTTTCGTCGAAGATATAGCCGAAACGATGAAGACGGCATTCTTAAAAACATTAGCCAAACGGGCGCATTTTTATCTCAAAAAGGCGAACCATTAGAGATGGGCACACGAGTTCATCTTTTTTTAGAGTTTTTAGGCCTTCAACGCGAACTCATATGCGAAGTGGTTTGGAACCGATCAACACCCAGCGTAAATGGCTCAGGGATTAGGTTTATTCCAAATGCAGGACGAGACAAACAAGCGGTTCACGATTTTATCGAATTTATCAACGAACAAAAATCAAGTCGCTACGAAGTTTTAGATATGATTTTCAAAAAAGTAGCCTAATCTTTTATTATTACTTTTAAGCCATTAAATGGGCATTGGTAACAATGCCCATTTACTTTAAGCGCCTGTTCCGATATGGGTGTGGTCTGAAACCACATTCATTGCAGATGCTTTTTGTTGTTTTCTTTTTCTAAGAACTATTAATCCTGCACCCGCAGCAGACAATACTCCAATGGCTCCTAGTAACATCATGGTATCATCACTCTGAGCTTCTTCGCCTGACATCATCGAGTCACCACCTTGAGCTAAGGACCCAGGAGAGTTACCATTTTCATTTTGCATGGTATTTTGGGCCTGTTGCTCAATCGGGGGAGGAGGAGGCATATCCATCTGAGGAGGCTGCTCCATTGGCGGAGGAGGTGGTGGTAAATCCATTTGCGCTTGAGCTTCTGGCATAGTCGGCACACTCTCTTGTGGGGCAGAAGGAGGGGGCGCAAACTCATTTTGTCCTAATTCAGAAGGTGCCGAAGGAGGAGACATTTCAGCCGGAAGGGCTTGAGGGGGCTGCATTTGCTCAGAAGCTGCTGCCACAGGAGGAAGCTGGATATCTGTAGAACTTGGCCAGTAATAGAGTTCTGTGCCAGCTAAAATTTCGTACTTACTATCAACATTTCGATTGGTTGACCAAATTTCTTTCCAAGAGTCCTTATGGCCTAAAAGTTTTTCAGCTAAGGGTCTTAGCTTTTCATTTTCTTTTGCCACATAGACTTGGGGCTGCATACCTGAGTCTTCATAAAACACTTTTAAGCTTGTTTCATCCTGAGGACGAACAGGCGAATTAAAATATATTTTATGACCTACTTTAGGTTTTGAAATCGAAGGGTTCATAGCCTTAAGGTCTTTTGCTTTGCCTTCATCAGAATATATTTTTGCTGCAATTGATTTATATGTGTCCCCACTTCTTGCGATATAAACTCCATTTAACAAAAATCCACCTCTTTTAAATGGTGAGTCTTTAATTTTTTCAAGGGAGATATTGGGTTTTGGGGCAACAGGTGCACTTTCTTGCGACAGACCGCTTGATCCCGAGTCAACCGCAGCCATCGTTGTAGGTTCGCTTAATGGAGACACATCTTGCGAGCCCATTTGTTCTGGCTCAGATAGGGGCTGAGTAAAACTTTCTGAAGGTGATGATGCGAGCTCTTCCGCGGGGGGGGGCGAAGTTAAATCTTGTGGGGTATCATTAAATGTGGGCTCAGAAAGTACGGCCGATTGTTCGGTTGGCATTTCTCCCATAGGCTGGTCAGTCGAAGCATTATCATTAGTAACCGTGTCACCCATTGGGGCCTGGTCAGCCTGGGTTTGACCCTCTTGAGTTTCGTCAGTTGAGCCGGCAACCTCAGCTTCGGGAGGTTGTTCGCCCAAGCTTTGCTCGGGAGACTCAAGTGAGTCCTGAGAAAACCCAGCGCTTTCTTCATCTGATGTGGGAACATCTTCAATTTGAGCCAGCTGCTCATCAACCTCTTCTGTGCTAACCTCTGCACCATCTTGAGATGTATCTTTTGAAGTACATGAGCCAACAGTCAAAAAAGCAGTTAAAGTAACAATTGAGTACAACTTTTTAATGTCCATATTTCACTTCCTTGTTAGGACTTATTCATTTATTAGAGCATACTGCTTTTTAAAAGAAAAGCTTCTCTAGACCGGATTTAAGTCCAAATTTTCGTCAAAAATTGGGTATTATTAAAAAATAAACTACAAACCCTAAAATCTAAAATATTCACCAATTTTAATTTTATATTTTTTAAACCATCCCTGATTAACCTCTAACACATACTGGGCGTGGCTTTGGCTTGAGTAACTGGGAACCTCTTTTTGCAGCAAAGAGCTTGCTGGATTTAAATCGACCATTTCAAGTAACTTTTTATTTTTGTCAAAAAAACCAAGACTTAAAGGGATAAAAGTATTTTTCATCCAAAAAGATCTTTGTCCCTCATCAGAAAAAATAAAAAGCATGCCGGCATTTTTTTTTAGATGGGTTCGGTTCATCAAACCCGTTTGATGCTCTTGTTCGGTTAAAGCTATTTCAACATCAAGTTTATGACCTTTAATATAAATAATTTTTGAAGCCGCCCAAAGATAATTATTAAAAAAAACAGGCAACAAAAGAGCAATAAAAATCTTGCGGGTTACTCTCATCATATAAATTTGGCCCTATCTTCAGCTAATAAGTGTGCCAGTCCATAGCGAATTCCATAGGTTGAAATAATAAAACTTTCTTTTTCTAATACTTCAAGCGTAGCAAGTAACAGCAAGGCCCCCGCAAACAAAACATCGGCACGGCCCAAGGGGGTTTTGTACTTTTCTTCGATTTGCTTTGTCGATAATTGACTCAGTTCTAAGGCCCCCTGAACAAGCAGCTCTTTGCTTAAAACCTGTCCATGAATTTTTTTAATATCAAAATTATCCTCGGGCTTCCAAACGATACGCAAAAGCTCAACAGGTGTGCCTCCGACGGCCACAAGGGGTGAGTGGCTAAAGTCTTTTATAAATTGAGCCGGCACAGAATCTTTGATGGTTTGAATGATCTGATCTTGCAACCCTTGGTAATTAAATGTGATTGGCATTTTTATATTATGCCTTTCTGTCAGCCTAACCCCGCCTAAATCAAAACTATTATGCCAATAGATTTGATCATTTTTACCAATAATGAGCTCGGTCGATCCGCCCCCAATATCAAGTACCCAAACCCCTTGAGCAAACTGGGCAAACGAAACCCCAGAACCCTGATAGGTTAGCTGAGCCTCTTGATCTCCCGAAATAATGGTAACAGGTATATTATATTTTTTAAAAATATCGAAAAAAGCATCTTTATTTTTAGCATCCCTTGCGGCACTTGTAGCCACTGCACCCACTTTTTGAGGCTGATACTTTTTAATTAGCTCTGAAAAATCGGCCAGCGCACGATCCGCCCTTTCTAGGGCTTCGGGATGAAAGTTTTTTGACTGATCCATGTTTTGGCCTAGCCGAACATACCTTACTTCGTCGGCAATAACGTTACTGACTTGGCCTTGATGATCAAAATCAGCGACAAGCAAAATAAAAGTATTCGAGCCACAATCAATCGCAGCCACTCTCATTTTAAGACTCCAATAGCTTTTTTAAAAGTTCATTGACCTTTTCAGGATTGGCTTGCCCCTTTGAAACTTTCATAACTTGGCCAACAAAAAAACCAAAGAGTTTAGTTTTACCTGAGCGATAATCAGTTGCAGCTTGAGGGTTTGCGGTAATCACTTGTTCGATCATTTTAGCGAGTGTGCTTTCGTCGTTAACCTGCACAAGCCCTTTTTCGTTTATGACCTGCTGAGGTGTTACCCCCGGAGTTTTCCACATTTCTAAAAATACTGATTTTGCCATTTTTCCGGATATATCCCCGCTATCAATCAGCTTAACCATGGCTCCTAAGTCCTGAGCCTTAATTGGACAATTTTCTATGGTCAGTTGCGAGTCATTTAGCTCTCTTAAAAGCTCAGTCATAACCCAGTTTGAGGCCCCTTTAGGGTTACCACAAGAGATAACAACTTTTTCAAAATAATCAGAAAGCGATTTTTCTGCTGTTAATACGGCTGCATCATAAGCTGGTAGCTGATATTCCGTTTGAAATCGGCTTAATCTAGCTAGTGGTAACTCCGGAAGATTTTTTTTAATACTTTCAAACCAAGGCTCATCTATCACTAAGGGTAGCAAATCGGGGTCCGGAAAATATCGATAGTCATCGGCGCTTTCTTTTAAGCGCATTGAAAAAGTCTTATTTTTATCAGGGTCCCAAAGTCTTGTTTCTTGTATAATAGGTTCTCCGCGCTCGACCATTTCAACTTGCCTATCAAACTCAAACTCTAAGGCTTTTTCAACAAATCTAAAGGAGTTTATATTTTTAATTTCAACCTTTGTCCCTAGTTTAGACTCCCCTTTGAAACGAATGCTTACATTGCAATCACATCGCATAGAGCCTTCCTCAAGGTTACCATCACAAACATCTAAATACCTTAAAATTTGTCTCACCGTTTTCGCATAAGCCGCGGCCTCGGCCGGAGATCGCAGATCAGGACCTGATACAATTTCTAAAAGGGCTACTCCGCTCCGATTATAGTTAAGCAAAGTATAATCACCATAGTGATTCGATTTTCCGGCATCTTCTTCAAGGTGCGCCCTTTCGATAGTGATAGACTTGAGTTCTCCATCTAAAAGATATTCAACTTTTCCATTTTCACAAAGAGGCTGATCATATTGTGAAATCTGGTAACCCTTAGGAAGATCGGGATAAAAATAATTTTTGCGAGCAAAAACAGAAGTTCTTCTGATTTGACATCCCAAAGCTAAACCCATTTTAATCCCAAGCTCAATGGCCAAACGATTGGGGGTTGGCAAAGCCCCTGGCATACCAAGGCTAACCGTTGAAATATTTTGATTGTCTCCGGCATCAAATTCAGTTGAGTCCGAAGAAAACATTTTTGTATTTGATTTTAATTGAGCATGAATCTCAAGACCTATCACGCATTCAAACTTAGGATGATCAAACATGGGCAAACTTTCCTTTCATTGTTGATGCGCTTTCAAGGGCAAAGCCAATATCCAGCATGGTTTGTTCGTCAAAATGCTTTGACATAATTTGAACCCCAATGGGCAGTCCACTGCCATCCGTTGATAAACCATAAGGCACAGTCATCGCTGGAATCCCCACTAAATTTGCCGATACAGTAAAAATATCATTTAAATACATTTGTAATGGGTTCATAATTCGATGGCCCAATTTAAAAGCAGGAGTTGTTGAAACGGGAGAAACAATGGCATCGCACTTTGAAAATGCATTTAAAAATTGTTCCTGCAAAAGGCGTCTAACTTGAGACGCTTTTTTATAATAGGCATCATAGTAACCCGCACTCAAACAATAGGTTCCAAGCATAATTCGAGTTTTAACCTCAGAACCAAAACCCTCACCTCTATTTTTTGAATAAAATAAATCTAAGTTGATACCTGATAAGTTTTCAAAATTGGCCCTATGCCCATAGCGAACCCCATCGTACCTTGAAAGGTTACTTGATGCCTCACTTGATGCGACCAGATAATAAATAGCTACGGCATGCTCTGTTAGGGGAATTGATAAATCAACCAGCTCGGCCCCCTCGGCCTTTAAGTAATCATAGGCATTTTGAGTAACTTGTTTTACATCCTCTGACAGGCCTGAAGTCTCCCAGTACTCTTTTATAATCCCGATTTTTTTTCCTTTTACCTGAGCTGACAATTTTTTTGACCAGGGCGCCACTTTTTGATCAGAGCTGGTCTGGTCTTTAGCGTCTTGGCCACACATTGATTCTAGAATAAGAGCCGCATCTGTTACCGTCGAAGCCATAGGGCCTGCTTGATCTAACGAAGAAGCAAAAGCCACAATCCCATATCGAGAAACCCTTCCATAAGTAGGCTTTACACCAACAAGCCCGCAAAAATGAGAGGGCTGACGAATAGACCCTCCCGTATCAGTCCCAAGCGTTACTAAGCATGATTTAGACGCCATCGCCGCAGCTGACCCGCCACTTGATCCGCCGGGAACATATTCTAAATTCCACGGGTTATAAGCCGGCCCATAAAATGAGGTCTCATTTGATGACCCCATGGCAAACTCATCTTGATTAAGCTTACCTAAAACAAGAGCTCCTGCCGATTTAAGCCTCTCAACCACGGTAGCATCATAGGGAGGGGTAAAGTTTGAAAGCATTTTTGATGCCGCTGTTGTTTTAATCCCCTTGGTACAAAACATATCTTTAACTCCCAAGGGCACAGACCATAAGGGCGATTTAGACCAATCAACATCGTTTATTTTTTCGTCGGCTTTTAAAGCCTGAGCTAAAAAATCTTCATTAAACGTAATCCAAGCATTGAGTTTTGGATTTAGCTTTTGAGCCCTATCCCAGTAACACTGAGCCACCTCAGAAGGTTTAACGTTTTTTTGTTTATATTGCTCAAGCGTTTCAGCCATTGATAACGATAAAATATCCATAATTTTTACCTTTTTGCCTCTCAGAAGAGTTTATAATTTTATAACTATCCGTCCTAAAATCCCACCGCCCTAAAATCCCACCGCCCTAAAATTGCGCCAATAGATGCTAATATCCAAGCATCTCTGATTAAATAACGGGGGGAACTTTAAATAAAAAGCCCTGTTTACTTGGGGCATTGGCCAGCCCCTGTTCGGGGGTGAGGCTATTTAAAATCTGATCATCACGATAGCGTGCTAAAACTTCAATAGGGGTTACCATTGGTAATACCCCTTCGGTATTAACTTTTGCAATTGACTCAAAATGAGCAAGAACGCTTGATAGCTTTTGGGTAACAGCATCAATCTCTACCCCGCCCAGCTCAAGCCTAGCCAGAGTTGCCACTTTTTGGATTGTTTTTTGATCCATATCATCTCCTTAAATAAAACTAGAATTTTTTAAATTTATCCTTTATTTAAAGACTATGGCAAGACAGGACTTTAAAGCCTTAGAATTAACAAAAGAGCGTCATGAAAAACTTAAAGAGTTAATCCACCACCATGATATTCAATATTACCTCTATGATAAGCCCCAGATCACTGATTATGAATATGACCAACTCTTAAGCGAACTCCTCGCAATCGAAGAAAAATCAGAGCCGCCCTTAAATTTAGATCTTAACCTATCTGACTCGCCTTCGCAAAGAGTGGGCGGGATGCCCCTTGAGTCTTTTAAAAAAGCTAAACACTCAAAGCCCATGTTGTCTCTTTCAAACACCTATAACATTGAGGAAATCTTAGCCTTTGACCAAAGGGTGAGAAAGTTTTTAGAGCTAAACCCTAACTCCACTTTGCCTTATTACTGCGAACTTAAGCTTGACGGCTTAGCCCTTGAGCTTATTTATACAAACGGAATTCTTACTCAAGCCATTACCCGAGGGGATGGTGAAACCGGCGAAGATGTTACCCAAAATGTCAGGCGGATCAAAGCCATTCCTTTAAAATTAAGCACAGATAATCCCCCTTCTCTTTTACAGGTTCGGGGCGAGGTGCTAATGCTAAAAAATGATTTTGAAAAATTAAATCGGCAGCAACAAGAGCAGGGGCTAGCCCCTTTTGCTAATCCACGAAATGCGGCAGCCGGTAGCCTAAGGCAGCTTGACCCTCATATTGTTGCCAAAAGAAATTTACGTTTTTATGCCTACGCAAAAGGACAAATCCAAGGAATCACCTTTGATACGCAACAATCCCTCGAAAAATATTTTTCTGACGTGGGAATTTTAACCATTCAATCCTACAATCAAATAACAACAGCGCGCCTTTGCCACGAAATAAATGAGGTAACCGCTTTTTACAAAAATATTTTAAACCATCGTCACGATCTTCCTTTTGATATTGATGGCATTGTTATCAAGGTTAATGATTTATCTCTACAAGATGATCTCGGAGAAATTGCCCGCTCCCCAAGGTGGGCCTGTGCCGCCAAATACGAGCCAGAGCAAGCCACAACACAAATTCAAGATATTATTGTACAAGTCGGCAGAACGGGGGTGTTAACTCCTGTTGCTATAATGACCCCTGTACGAGTGGGAGGCGTATTAATTACCCATGCAACTTTGCATAACTTTGAAGAGATTAAGAAAAAAGACCTTCGAATAAATGATGACGTTGTTGTGCACCGAGCAGGAGATGTGATTCCTGAAATTATAAAGCCGTTAACCGAAAAAAGACCCGCCCACTCTAAGCCCTACCAGCCTCCAACTGCGTGTCCCAGCTGCGGTGGACCCATTTCTATTATTGAGGGAGAAATTGCCTATCGATGTCTTAATCCCCTATGCCCCTCGGTGGTCATTGAAACCTTAAAACATTTTGTTTCGCGAAAAGCCATGAATATCGACCGCGTAGGAGATCGACTTATTGAAGAATGGGTTACCATCGATTTAATTAAACAATTTTCTGATTTTTACTTACTAAGTAAACAGCAGCTTATCAGCCTTCCGCGAATGGGTAAAAAATCGGTCGATAATATTTTAAAAAGCATTGAGGCCTCTAAAACCCCCCCGCTGGATCGATTTATTTACGCCTTAGGTATCCGTTTTGTAGGACAAAGCACCAGTTTGATTTTAGCAAATCATTTTCAATCACTCCCGGCTTTTTTAAAGGCCACCGAAAGTGAGCTTCTGAGTTTAGATGAAATTGGCCCCAAAGTGGCTCAATCAATTTTGACATGGATTCAAAACCCCCTACTTATTTTAGATTTAGAAAAACTATTAAGTTTAGGCGTTACTCCGCACTTTTCGCCAATCCAAGTATCGGCAACCAACCCTCTTGTGTTTCAAAAAAAGTTTTTAGTTACCGGCACTCTCCCTTTAGAAAGATCAAAGGCCCATGAAATCATTAAATCCTACGGAGGCGTTATTGCCTCAGGTGTTACCAAAGATTTAAATTTTTTAATCACAGGTCAAAGCCCTGGCTCAAAGCTTTTAAAGGCGCAAAATCTTGGCGTTACAATACTTAGCTGGGATGAGTTTTTAATTATGTGTCAAACTGAAACATAAATTTTCACATGGGATCATAATTAGATCGAATGAGGTAAGACACTATAGCGTGTTCTTGATTGAGATCACAAAAGAGGGCCCCCGCATCCATGTAAAACTAATTATTTTTAGATTTTTTATTTATTTTCGTTTATCATTAAATGGGGAAAAAGAAATTACAGCTTATTGTTTTTAGTTTGGGGGCCCAAATCGTGAAAAGTAACCGTGGCTTTACTTTGGTCGAAATTTTAGTTGCTCTGAGCATTTTTTTAATTGTAAGCCTTGGGGCCGGCAGTAGTTTTTATTTAATCGCTCAGCAAAAAAAACAATCTGAATTAGTGCATTCGGCACTTTTGCTTTATAACTCCGCATTTACAGCCATCCGGGACCCCGAAAATTTTAATGACCAATTAAAATCTCACCTTTACAAAAATGATCTGAGCCCTTCTTTAATAAAAATTGATTTCCATTCAATGGGGCCATCTAACGCAAACCCTCCAGAAAAAAGGTTACTCTTTACTCTGGGCCAAGCCCCCTCCTATTTTGATCAAAACAATAACAAAATTCAATCCACTGATATAACGGCGGCTTCGTTTGCTCTTTATTCTGCACTCAAAATTGATACGAGTGGCCCCATTCCCACCTATCGAATTGGCATTCGCATTGTTTTTTTAAATTCAGACCGCCCCCCGATTGGCCCCGTCTTAGTTGACCCTATAAATCCAAACAACTTTTCTGATAACCAATTTTGGTTTCAAATCCCTGAGCACATTTATAGCCCCAAAACTTTTTTAGCTGATGATCTTAAGTGTGACCCAGATTATTTTATTGCCATAAACGGCTTTAATAAAAAATCAGGGGCTCCTCATTGCATACTTAAATACAGCTCAGCTCCTCAAACAAAAGCCTTTCCTGATTCAATAGAATTTTATTCTGGCTCTTACTCGGGGGCAAACTACAAACACGCCTCTTTGGACGTGAGATGGCAGAGCATGAAAAAATGCACTCCGCCTGAAAATTATTTATTTAATTCGATTGATACGTCCATTCTTGATCCTCGTTTTAACACAGGTCAAAATACCTATGTTTTTATTTATAAAAAAACAGTCCCCTTTTTTAAAGCTCAAACAGGGGCAAATAAAGCTACGGCCAGCTGCCCTAAAAACTTCTACAGGGCCCAAGGATCAGTTGCCTCTTCGTGCTCAATGCAAATTACCGCCTATGATGGAACCTGCCAAGATAGCGATGGTAACAATTATAGCTGTGCCCCTGATTGCAGCCCAGACCCCTTAACTTATTTGTCTAGTCAAAATCAAGGGACTTGCACCTTTACTCCCAAAACCTGCCCCAACGGCGGCGGCTTTGAGGCTCAGGTAACCATTACACCCAGTGATACTGATTGCACCCTAACTGTGCCCGAAACCATTTCAAAAGGATGCTAAAAATATGAGCTTAAATCACGATAGTAAAACTCAACTTTATATCAAAGTAAAAGCACTGTCCCCTTTTGCGGCTCAAGTAACCAATCAAAAAGGAGGAGTGCTTGTCCTTGCTCTTGTTGGAGCTGCTAGCGTATTAATTGTCATGGTTCTTGTTGGACAAAATATTTTTCATAACAAAAAAGTTCTGCGCTCATTAATTATTCGCTCTTATGTGACCCAGTATCAACAACGCCTAGCCGATTTTTTATTAAATCCTAATTCTTATTCTTTTAGTGGATCAAATCCGGTGGCCCAGCTTAATACAGACTTACTGGGCACAACCTTTCAAACGCTGCCAGGGTCTGGGCCCGAATGCCCCCAATCTTTATGCCAAATAAAAGTTATACAAAAAGATACTTTACCCCTTTGGGATGCGGCACTTGGAACATTTCGAGGGCTCATCGTTTATACGGGTAACGATACAAATATTGCCCCTCTTGAGTTTTCAATCGAAGTCCCAAAAGATCTTTTGCAAAATCTCAATTTTTTTTGCGCCGAAGGTGCCCCTCTATTTTCGGGATTTAATGCTGATGGCTCTCTTAACTGTAAAGCCTTTCAAGGCCCCCTGTCCTGCGCCGATACGGCAGGTAGCTTTTTGTGGTCAACTAATAACAAGCTTCAAGCCACCTGTGGTAACTTTTCTCAAACCATCTCTTGTCCTATTACCTCTTTTATTCCAGCTCCAGGACCAAGCTGGGACTCAAGTAAACAATTTTCTGGATGGACTCCAAACGGCTGCCAAGACCGCCTTAACCCCTACACTAACCCGGAGCTTACGCCATGAAAAACAATAATCAAAATGGGTTCTCATTAGTAGAGCTCAGTGTTACCCTTCTTCTTGTTACCATCGTTGGATTAGCTCTTCCCAAATTATTAGAGCAAGCCAAACAAATCGAAATAGCCTCAACTAAATCAAGCCAACAAGAAAGAGCTTGGTCACAAGCCATTTATTTACTCTCTCACCCAGAAAGAGTAAAAGATTTAATTTACAAACTTGTGGACCCTACTGATATTAATGATTTAAAATTATGTTTTCAAAAATCAAGCACCACTTCATGCCTCAAATTTAATTCGCCCCAATACAAAATACTCCCTCCTCATGTGAGCACCGATCTTCAAAGCCCCTCCTGTCCTGAAAACCAAGACTGCCCCATTATGCTATCAACTTATTATAAAATCAATTGCCCCCAAGATCACTTTTGTAGCCATGTCTATTTTTTTATTCGCGGCTCTGAAACACAAATCTCACCTTCCCCCGGTCAGAGTAAGCTCAAAGTTGTGCGAGAAAAATCCTTCACACATGATCGCTTAACATTTATTAACCAATCAAAATTCACATACAATATGTCCTGCTCACAAAACAATGACAGCCCCTTTCTGCTTTCTTACGATTTTGATAAAAACAAACCCAACTGCTCAGCTTGCCAGTCAAGCGACCAACACCACAGTTGCTCAGCCCCTGTTACCGAGTTTAGCCTTGGTTCGGGTGGATACAGTACCGAATTAAAATTTGATCACCCATCAATAGATATAAGTAAACCCTTACCCAAACACATGGGGGTAACCGTTAAAACAAAATACCCTACCAATAAAGATCCCGGAAAGCTTTCGTTTACGTGTCAAGCTGGTGGACAATCCCTAGATTTAACTTCTCAATATGATCACGCAACGCTTACCGAGTTTTTTAAAAAATTTGATATTTCTGAACTTGAAATCCCTCCAAAAGGCTCGGGAGCCTATCGATTAGAATGTCAAATCACGGTAACTAGCACATTATATGAGGGCAGACTTCTTAGCTACTCTCACCAGTGGGTTACATTTTTTACCCCGCCCCCCTCGGCCGATGG